>JAGUYX010000162.1 GCA_020061145.1 Anaerolineales bacterium
CTCCTGCCCGGAAATGGCGGATTGGGTGGCTGCCAGCGCCATTTCCAGGGAAAGCGCACCTTCGCGCAGCGGTGTGCGCGTCTCGCCGCCTTGTTTGATGGCATTCAGCAAATCCTGCATTTCATGCAGGTAAATATCCCGGTTGGATTCGATTTTTTCTACCCGCAAATCAGGATCGGCGGTATAGGTCAACGTGGCCTGGTTGGCGTTGCCAAATTCCGCAGTCAGTTTCTGGGTCACAACCCGGTAATCGTTGGTCCATTTTCCGGGGATAGCGCCATTGCTGGCATAAATCACCCCGATGCCGCCCTGCTTAAAGCTGTATATCGTGGCGCTGACATCTTCCACCGTGTAATCCGGGATATGCTGGTGGAAGAGATTTTCCTGACGACTGAAGACACTGCGCGGCTCTCCCATCAGGTAGCGCATCAAATCGACCATGTGAATCACCTGCTCCACCAGTTGCCCACCGGATAATTCCCGTTTGCGCCACCACGGGGCGTGCAGGGCGTTACAAAAATAGCGGGCGGACATCAAACCCGGTATTCCAGCTTCGCCGCTGACAATTTTTTCCTTCAACCGCTCGATGGCTTCTCCAAAACGAAACATAAAACCCACCTGGGTTCGAATTCCAGCAGCTTCAGCAGCCTGCACCATTTCCCAGGCCTGCTGGCTGGTCAGGGCAATCGGCTTTTCAATAAACACGTGGATGCCTCTTTGTGCAGCCATTTGCACTTCGTCGGTGTGAGCATAGGGAGGCAAGGTGATTACGACCATATCCAGGGGGATATCTGCGTACATCTGGCGAAAGTCACTGAATACAGGCGCCTGACTGCCGGCATATTGTTGTGAAAAAGCGTGCGCTTTCGCGATGCTCCGGTTGCAGAAGGCGACCATTTCAACCTGGTCTGCCAGCGATTGCAAGGTATGGGCATGTTTGTGCGCAAAACTACCACAGCCAATCAACGCGGCGCGTAATCTGGACATGGCTTTTCCTTTTGATGGTGTAGTGAATATTCCGATACCTAAAACGCCAGTACGACCTGCAGGGCTTTTTCCGGGGTGTTGTCCAGCAGTGCGAACGCGTCTGCTGCCTCACTGAAGGGAAAAACATGGCTGATCAATGGCCTGAGGTTCAGTACGCCCTGCGCCTGGAGCGCCATCGTCGTTTGCACCAGGCGCAGCCGGTTCCAGCGATGACTCAGCTCTGGCGAGATTCCTGAGATCTGCGAGCATAACAGGTCGATGCGGTTGTGGTGATACTCCTCGCCGAGATATAGCCCCTGAGCTTCGCCCTGGAAAAAACCCAGAGCCACCACGCGGGATGAATAAGCCACAGCGCGGATGGCTTCGTTGAGCGCCCCATGAAAACCGGAAACTTCGATGCAAACATCGGCGCCGCGACCCTGGGTCAGCGCTTTAATCCGCTCTGCTGGCGAACCGTCCTGAGGATCGAGCTTCACATCTATTGCACCCAACTCCAAAGCCAGGTCCAGCCGCGACTGCAAGGGATCCACACCAATCACCCTGGCGCCGGATTTTTTTGCCAGTTGGGCGGTAATCTGACCCGGCACCCCCAGACCAAAGATTGCCACCGTTTCACTGATCCGGATGGCGGCATCCAGGATTCCGTTCAGGGCAATCGCGCCGATATGGGAAAAAATCCCCTGGACAGGCTCCAGGCCGGCGGGTAACCGGCGGGTACTGGCGTACTCCTCATCCACCACGTGGTGAGTTTTATGTCCCCAGGTGCCATATACCACCTCGCCCACCTTTACCTGGTTGACCTGTGGGCCGGTTTCGACAATTTCCCCCACTTCCTCATACCCCCACCCACTCAGAGGATATTGTTGGCTGGGCTGGTCGGTTTTGATGAATAAACGCTGGTCGGCATCCCAGCGTTTATGGATATAGGGATTACTCCCCCGGTAAGCCGTCAATTCGGTGCCGGTGCTGATGCCTGAAAACAAAGTCTTCAGGCGCACCTCCCTGGGGCCAAGCGGTGGATCCGGGTAGTCGGCGAAGGTCAATGTGCGGGGTTGAGCAAAGACAGTTACCTGGCCCATGGAGGCATACTCCTTTGTTGTTTATGGATTGTTTTCTGCAGGCGAAATGGGAGTAGTTTCAGCAGCAGCGGTGATCTCCACCCGTTCTTCCATACGAATCTGGCCGCGCAAAAAAGCTCCTTCTTCGGTCGAAAATGCAGCCGTGACTACATTGCCCCACACCCGCCCGGTACTGCGGATTTCCACTTTTTCGGCTGTGATATCTCCCTGCAGGGCGCCTGCGACAATCACCACGTTGGCGCGGACCTGATTGGCGGTCACGCGGCCGGTTTCACCGATGACCAGCAGACCACGCATTTGAATATCCCCTTCAAAAGCGCCTTCAATCCGTATGCCTCCACTGCCGCTCAGGTTGCCTTTCCAGACAATCCCTTCCCCAAGCACGGAAGTAACCCGTTCAACAGTGGAGGGTAATGGTGTGGTATTTTCGCTTTCGTTTCGTTTGCGGAACATGCGAGCTCCCGCCCTGGCCCCGATGAATTTGGAGGGAGGTTATTCCACCTCTTCCGGAATGCCCAAAATATTGTACCCTGAATCCACAAACACCACCTGTCCGGTAGTTTTCGGGGTCAAATGCGAGCATAAGGCAACCGCAGTTGCACCGACATCTTCGATGGTAATGTTCTGTTTCATTGGGGCAATTTCTGCAAAATGGCGATACATGGATTTGAACCCCGCCACCCCTGCTGCAGACAGGGTGCGAACCGGCCCGGCGGAAATGGCATTGACCCTGATGTTCTGTGGGCCAAAGTCATGGGCCAGGTAACGTACGCTGGATTCCAGGGCTGCTTTAGCCACGCCCATCACATTGTAATTGGGCAACACTTTATCTGCGCCGTAATAAGTCAGGGTCAATAAGGCGCCACCCGGTCGCAGAATCGGTTGAAAGGCATTGGCCAGCGCGGTAAACGAATAAACGCTGATATCCATGGCTGTATGAAAACCCGCCCGGCTGGTACGGTAATAAGGTCCGGATAGCTCCTCCCGGCCGGCAAAGGCAACTGCGTGCACCAGGATATCTACCTCCCCGAAGGTTTCCCGGGCTCGTTCAGCCACCCGGCTGATGTGTTCATCCCTGCTCACGTCGCATTCTTCCACAAAAGTGCATCCAATCGATTCGGCCAGGGGTAAAACCCGTCTGGCAAGCGCTTCCCCGGCATAACTCAGGCCGATACGCGCCCCATGTTCGTGAAAAGCCTGGGTGATACCCCAGGCAATTGATCTCTCGTTGGCAACACCGAAAATTACCGCAGTTTTTCCTTCCAAAAGCTTCATTATTTTCCTCCGTACTCTGGGTTATTCATCTACCCTCTGGCTGATTTCATGTCCGGGCAAATTCGCCTGGAATCGCCAGGGCTGGCTTTTCCAGGGCTCAGGCACACTATTTAAACCCACGCGCGGGCCAGTCGTCACGCTGGATTCGGGAATTGGTTTGCCCTGTTCCAGAAAGAGCAGGCCGTTGCGGGTGCACAGATCGTAACCATTGAGTTTGCCGTCGATTTCCAGCGCCTGGCAGATTTTTCCCGGGCCGTCGGTCCAGTGTTCGACGGGTTGTCCGGCCCGCCGCCGGGCAATCAAATCCAGGCCCTCGTCCGGTAGCAAGGCGCGGATCAATACCGCCGCAGGGGATCCTTCCGGTTCGGTGACGAAATTCAACAGCCAGTGTTTGCCGTAAGTGAAATAAACATAGGCATGCCCCGGTGCGCCGTACATGACAGCCGTACGCGGGGTGCGCCCGGCGCGAGCATGGCAGGCCAGATCCTCCTCGCCGATATACGCTTCAGTTTCGACAATCACTCCCCCCACACGCCGGCCGTTCAACACACGCACCAGCCTGGCGCCTAACAAGTCGCGGGCGACCTCCAGGGTTGGCCGGGCAAAGAACTCGCGGTCCAGGCGCGGATTAATCGGCATGCCTCAGTAATTGCGAACGATCGGGCGAGTGGGTTCACGCGTCAACCGTTTATCCAGCTCGAAAGTCAGGCGTAATCCCTCCGCCAGGGAGACGCGCGGCTGGTAACCCAACAACGCTCGCGCCAGGCTGATATCCGCACACATGCGCGCCACCCCCGGATTAGTCTGAGGATTTTCGATTACCTCCGGACGACGTTGAGTAATCTCCATCACCAGGCGCGCCAGCTCGCGCACGCTGGTTTCCTCGCCGGTGCCCACATTGATCACCTGGTTACCAATCCCCGGGGTGGTGCCAGCAGCAGTCATCGCCCGGACTACATCATCCAGGTAGATGTAATCCCGCGTCTGGTAACCGGAGCTGTGCATCACCAACGTGCCTCCGCGGAAAGACTGGCGCAGGAAATTGGGGATCACCGGTGGATGGGAGGCAGGCAGGTGCTGTCCCGGCCCGTAAGCGTTGAATATCCGTAAAATCACGGTTTCGATCCCCCATAGATTGCCAATCGTGCGCACATAATATTCTGCTGCCAGTTTTGAAACCGCATACGGCGAGTGTGGGTTGGGAGTGGCGGTTTCTTGCAAAGGTTGTTTGTCCTGATCGCCATAGACCGCGCCAGAGGAAGTAAATACCACCCGTTTGACGCCCACATCGCGCATGGCTTCCATCAGGCTGACCGTCCCCCCGACGTTAACCGCATTGTATTCAGATGGATAGAGAATTGATTCCGGCACGGACACCCGCGCCGCCAGGTGATAAACGCAATCGATTTCCTGCAATAAGGTCCACAGCTTGGGCCGGTCGCTGACATCGCCGCGGGTGAAAATGACGTCCGGGGAAAGCACCTGGGGATCGCCGGTAGACAGGTTGTCCAGGCCGCGTACATGGTGCCCCTCACGCGCCAGGTGATTGGCAAGCGCAGACCCCAGGAATCCCGCTGCGCCAGTGATTAAATAGTTCATAAGTTAGACGTTTCCGAAAAAAGGATATAGTGCATGGCAGTACGGCGCATTATAGCATGGTTGAAAGGCGAAATTCTTCAACCGGAAGACCGAATGCCTGAGATTAAATGCAATCCCCGGTGATCCGGGAGAAAATGCGGCAAGAGCGGGTGTCGTTATGTATAATACAGTTGATCGATGGCTGAATGAGCGCCGGGACGCAGGTTTCCGCTCGCGTGGATACATACTGAAAGGCATCTGCATGGAGATTCTCGGGATCGATATCGGGGGGTCGGGCGTAAAAGGGGCATTGGTTAATACCGATACGGCTGAGGTGTTGACCGAGCGCCGCCGGATATCCACACCACAACCTTCCACGCCGCCCGCCGTGGCAAAAACTGTACAAAGGATTTGCCAGCATTTTAACTGGCAGGGAGCGATCGGCTGCGGTTTTCCATCGGCGGTACAGCGCGGCATTGTGAAGACCGCCGCCAATGTCCATAAAGACTGGATCGGCACCGACGCGGTGAGTCTGTTTTCCGAAGCCACGGGTTGCCAGGTGGTCGTGCTGAACGACGCCGATGCTGCCGGGTTGGCGGAAGTCCGCTTTGGCGCAGGCAAGGGACGGCAGGGGGTTATCCTGGTGGTGACCATCGGCACCGGACTGGGAACCGCGTTGTTTGTGGATGGCAGGCTGGTACCCAACCTGGAGATGGGGCATATCGAAATCCGGGGCAAAGATGCCGAGACACGCGCTTCAGATGCTGCCCGCAAGCGTAAGAATATGTCCAGGAAAGAATGGGCCGGCTATTTCAACGAATATCTTTGCCGGTTGAATGCGTTGCTATACCCCGATCTGATCATCCTGGGTGGCGGGGCGAGCAAAAAATTCGATAAATTCAAAAAATATCTCACCCTGGAAACAGAAATTGTGCCCGCTGAGTTCCTCAATGAAGCCGGCATTGTCGGCGCCGCGCTGGCGGCTGAATTGAAATTTGGTCAGGCACAACCCGAGACTGTCGGAAACCCGGGAATTGTGTAGATGTATTTTGCTTCGGCAACAACCACCGAACCCCTGCTGCGCGATGCACTGCACCGCCTGGAAGCCCAACTTGCCCCTCAGGTTGAAGGTCATGCCATCGATCTGGCGTTGATTTTTTTATCTTCGCATTTTCGCGGTCAGGCAGCTCAGGTGCGGGATGGCGTTCTGGAATTGTTTTCCCCCCGGGAAATTTTAGGTTGCACTGCTGAAGGGGTAATTGGCGGGCAGCACGAAATCGAGCAACAACCGGCAATTGCGTTACTGCTGGCTGAATTGCCCGGGGTAACGCTCCAGCCGTTTATATTGGGGCAGGCAGATTGGGAATCCTTTATTTTTAACGAAGCCGAGTTTCGGCGGAAGATTTCAGCCCCAGATAATACCCGCCTGTTTTTGCTGTTTGGCGAGCCTTTTACTGCCCCGATGAGCGAAATATTACGTACTTTCGACTCTGCTTACCCTGGAATACCGGTTCTGGGAGGTATGGCCAGTGCGGCGATGGCGGTTGGGCAAAATGCGCTGATATTAAAAGATCACATTACACCGGTCGGGGCAGCAGGCGTGGCACTGGCGGGCAATTTTGATCTGGATCTGGTGGTTTCTCAGGGCTGTCGGCCGATAGGGGAACCTTATGTGGTGACGAAAACCGATCGTAATGTGATCTTTGGTCTGGAAAACCAGCCGCCTTTATTGCGCATTCAGGAAATGGTCGATGAGATGCCGGAAGAAGAACAGCGCCTGTTGCAGAGGGGACTGTTAATTGGCCGGGCCATCAATCCCACTCAGGACAGGCTGGGGCGCGGCGATTTTTTGATCCGCGGTGTGCTGGCAGCCGACCGTCAGAACGGAGCCATCACGGTTGGGGACACGATCCATCCTGGAGAGATTGTTCAGTTCCATGTGCGCGACGCAGAAACCGCGCAGGAAGACCTGGAAATGATGTTGATTCCTCAGGCCTTTCGCCCGCCTGCCAGCGGGGCGTTGTTGTTTACCTGCAATGGGCGGGGTACCCGCTTATTCGATCATGAAGATGGGGATGTCAGTGTGGTGCAAAAAACCCTGGGCAATATTCCGGTGGCAGGTTTCTTCTGTGCCGGGGAGATCGGCCCGGTTGGCAGCCGGAATTTTGTTCACGGGCATACGGCCTGCCTGGCTATTTTTCGACCGGCTCAGGAAACCGGGTTGTAAGCCTGCCAGGCGCTGATCAACGCCCGATGGGCGCGGACATTTCCCAAAAAACTCTCCCGTAATTCATCATCCTGAATCTGGTTGGCGCGCTCCATTAACAGGTTGTAGCCGCGCTGAATTACCTTCCCGGCGCGTGGATCATGGTTGGCTTCCAACACCTGGTAGCAAACCAGCCAGACGCGGAAGGGTTCATCGGTGCCATCCAGGGGTTTATCTTCCACGAATTCCAGGATTTTTTCTACATAATCGATCGCTTTTTGAGGATTGCCGCTGCGCAGTGAGGTGCGCGCCAGCCCTGCCAGGGATTCCATCGCCAGGGTTTCCTGGGATAATTCCTGGCGTAAAGCCAACGCCTGGCGGTAGACTTCGGAGGCTGGCTCAAAAGCGCGTTGGGCTAAGAGGGCATGCCCCAGGTTAGTCAGGGCGGTGGCTTGATTGTGACGATCGCCAATTTCGATCGCCAGCGCCAGTCCCTGGCGGGCGTAATTTTCAGCAACAGACTGGTTGCCAAGCTGATGGAAAAGCAGGCTGAGATAAATTAATCCCCATACCTCGCCAGGTCGATCGCTTAAATCCTGTTTGATCGCCAAAAATTCTTCATACACCCGCCGGGCAGCCGGATAATTGCCTAAAAATTGAAGCAGCGAAGCGAGATTGATTAACGGGATACTTGCGGAAAGCCGATCACCGGTCTGCTGTGATATCTGGATCGAACGTTCGTAATAAGCTTTTGCCAGCGAGTATTTACCTTCCATCTCGGTGGCAATCGCCAGCAGATTATAAGCCCGGCTCTGCCCGCGCAGATCTGCATTGGACAGGCTGATTGCCAGTGCTTCCTCGGCATACAACCGGTTCTGTTCCAGGTTGGTCTGGTAGTGAGCAACTGCCCCCAGCGCATACAAACAATCTACCACCAGGATCGATCGGTTTTCCTGGCGTGCCAGCTCGAGTGCGTTGTTCAGCAATGCCAGCGCAGTGACGTAATCGCCCTGGTGGCGCAAACTTTCTCCCCATTCCAGCAATCCTGCTGCTTCAACCTGCTTGAGCCCTGATATTCTTGCCAGTTCAACGCTTTTCTTTGCCGCCCGTGTGGCCTCATTGAATACCCCCAGCTTGTTCAAAAAGCTGGATAAACGCAGATGTAAGGTACAGGTTAATTTCTGAAGCAACGCACCGTCTTCCGGCGTTACACCCGAGAGCGATTCAACCCGCTCGATAGCATCCTGAAAGATAAGCTGACCTTCTTTGAAATTGCCGGTCAGGTGTAAATAGGAATGGTACCCGCCCAGGCTATCGTAAATCTGGGTCAGCAGCATATTCTCCAGCGCCCATTTCCACGCCAGGCGGTAATTGTCTCGTTCGATCATTAATTGTTCGGGCGGGACAATTCCCTTCACAAAAGCGGCGTGTCGTTCGCGAATTTCATCCAGGAAATACTGGCAGTGCAGCTCGCGGGTCAGGTGATACAGCTCTGCGTTGCCTCGCAGTTTTTCCAGGGCATAACGCCGCAGCAAGGCATGCATCTCATAAAACTCGTGATTGATCGCCCGCAGGTAGGAGCGCCCGGCCAACGCATCCAGAAAGAAGGGTGATGCTCCGGCAACGAACCGCGCTGCCGGCTCGGTAAAGGCGCCATGAAAGACTGCCAGGCGGCTGAGTGTTTTTTGTTCGGCGGTGGAGAGCATATTCCAGAAATAATCAAAAACCGCGGTTAAACTGCGATGCCGGGCATCCACATCCTGGCGCTGAGTGGTGAGGAAAGCGAGGTTTGAGTCAATTTCTTGCTCAATTTCGGCCAGCGAATACGAAGATACCCAGGTGGCTGCCAGCTCAATCGCCAGGGGCATGCCATCCAGCAGGCGACAGATGCGTCTTAATGCATTACGTTCGTCGTTGTGTACCTGGAAATTGGGCAGGATACGGCGAGCAGTATGGATAAACAGGCGCTCGGCATCGCTGACCGTATCTGCAAGCGGGTCGGGTTCGAAGCACTTAAATCCGGAAACCTCGTACACTTCGCCGGCGGTAAAACCTAATTTTTCCCGGGTGGCCAGGATGACTTTAACCGAGGGGGCGATTTCGACCAGGCGGAGCAGGAAGGTGAACAGATCGTCTGCGTTGGCCGGGTTATCCAGAATCAGGAGTAGATCTTTGTTGCGTAAATAGCGGAACAACTGGTCTTCCATACTGCCCTGACCATGAAAGTGCAATTCCAGTGCATCTGCGATGGCAATCACCAGCCCGCGTGAATCGCTCTGGCGCTCGAGGGGTACCATAAAAACGCCATCGGTGAACTGATCCAGCATCTCCAGGCCAATTTGTTGCGCCAGGCGAGTTTTCCCAATCCCCCCGGGGCCGGTGAGCAAATAAATAGGATGCTGCTGCAGACCGGGGATGATGGCGGCAAGAGCATCTTGCCTGCCGACCAGTTCGGCCAAATTAAAGGACAGGTTGGTGCGCGGGTTTTTCCGGCGTTCCGCCAACCAGGTGTGCAAAGGATATTCCTGCACCTCGGGAGTAATTTCCCATTTTTCACCGTTGCGCACCAGCAGGTCTTGTTCGTAAAGCAAAGTCTGGGCAGCCTGAATGGCACCTGGCCAGCCTTCCGTCTCGGAATAAAACCATTCCAGCAGTGGTGGGAGAGGAGCAGTCCCGAGTGTGCTGGTCAGCCATTGTTCTACACCGGCCGGGCTGAGCGGTGATAAGCGAATGTGCAGATGGGGAATATGTTTTTTGGGAAGAAAGGCGAGTTGAGACCCTTCTGGAACTGCAATCATAAAACACAACGCCGGAGTTTTCAGTTGCTTTTCCCAATGTTGTAAAAACTCCAGCGTGGTTGGGTCAATTTCTGCCAGGTTGTCTACCAGCACCATCAAGCCCAGCGCCTCACGCTCCACCAGTGCCAGGTTCAGGGCGCGTAAAAATTGTTTCTCGCCTGCCTGGGGATCGGGGAGATTTTCAAATGCCCGGGCGCCTTCCTGAAGCGCGCCATACAGGCGCGCTCGCCTGGCAGGTGAGCCACTGATCATCAGCACCTGGTAGCCCAGCAAGCGGACTGAGCGTGCGGTCTCCATCAAAAGCCGGGTCTTTCCGGCGCCTTCCGGGCCATGCACCTGGCATACACCGCGTGTATCGAGTGAAATCTGCGCCAGGAAATCTTCGATATGCTGGAACGCGGTTTCTCGCTCGATCAGCACGGGCGGTTCAACCGGCAATGTGGTTTCCTGCTGGACAGGTATCTCGTCAATCACCTGGCTGCGCCCCCGGCGTTTGGCCTCGTAATGGTACTGGTCGGCGGCCTCAAAAAGCACTTCAGGTGTCAGTCCATCCTGCGGGCAGGAGGCTACACCAATGCTCATGGATAATTGAATCGCAGGATCGCCGGAAAAGGTGACCGATTCGATAGTGTGGAGTAAATCATAAGCCAGTTTCACTGCCCGCGATTTGTCTGTATCGGGTAGGATGATGATAAACTCGTCACCCCCATAGCGGAAAATCAAGTCGTCATTCTGGATCAAATCGCTCAGCCGGGTAGTGAATTCGACCAGAACCTGGTCTCCCCGCGCATAACCAAAGGCATCGTTGACACTCTTAAAGTGATCCAGATCGAGCATTAACAGCGAAAATGGGCGTCCCTTTTCCAGCGCCGAGCTGGTGATGTGACGCAAATATTGGGCCAGCTGGACCCGGGCAAGTGCGCCGGTTAAGGGATCATAAATGCGGGATACATCCGCATCCAGGGATTTACTCTGCGTGTTTTGCATCACGGTTTATGCTGCGTTCCTGACTGAAACCATCCGGATAGCGATCGCGAAGCTTGTTTATGTTATCCATTGCCACCTGGGAGAGATCCAGGCCACAGGCCGAGGCCGCTTCAGCCAGATACCATAAAACATCACCCAGCTCATCCCCCAGGACCTGGGCGGTAATATCGGCATGACCATGGGCAGTCAATTTCTTTACCAGGTTCGCAAATTCGCCGGCTTCGCCCGCCAGGCCCAGGGCGGCGATAATCAGGCGTCGTTCTCCTTCCCCTCCTGCTCCTGAGGTACGTGCTGCCAGTCGCTGGTATTCATTGAGGTTCAGGTTTTCAATATCCATATCTTGATGTTAATTTCACTTCTGACCTGAGCAAAGGCAGGAGATAGGCCAAAAGTTTGGGTATCCGTTCCCTAGCGCCAAATGGCCAATCACTCGCACAAACCGCTGATGATGGTCTGATTTCATTTTGATATCTTTATGCGGTGTGCCCAGCTTGGCTGAACCAGGAAGCCATCGTAAAAAATTTTTGCTAAGTTTATCCTTAAAACCCGGCTTTAACCGTTACAGGTGCGTAAAAGAAAACATATCAGCCTGGCGATAAAAGTGACGGTACGCCCGGGTTTCTTCCAGCAGTGTGCGCAATCTTTCCTCCGCCTCTGCCGGGTCTGCAGCAGGTTGCGTGCCCGGACTTAACTGAACAGTCGCATCTCCAGTCTCTTTCAGGAGGAGGTGCCCCCTGGCAGCCAGGCAGTCAAGCCCCGCCAGAACAGTCTTCTGGCGATGATTCAACGCGGCAGCCAGCCTGTCCAGACTGGCTTCGCCTTGGTGAACCCGTAAAGTATACTTCACCAACCCGGCTAAGTGGCGCAGAAAAACGGGAAAATCATCCAGTTCGGGATCTACGCCGAATAAATAAGCCTGCCCGGGTTTTACCTGCTGTAACAGCCACTCCAGCTCGGTCTGCCCGGGAGGTATGGTATAGATGACCAATACTGGTGCCGGCTTGAGTTGAAGGCGATTACGGCTGCCAGGGGGCGGATTACTCAATCCTTCCGCCCAGATCACCACTCCTGCCGGCAGCTCAAGCTCAGCCAGGGTTTCTGCCGGGTTTTCCACCGCTCGCTGATCGATATAATCCGTCTCCCTGGCGGTGCGGATTTCTCCTGTTTTTTCTTCCACGGTTCGGGCATCCACCCATTCAAGCTGCACACCCGGGTGGCCCCTGAAATCCGTTGTCCGAATGCTGTAAGCCAGTTGAATGCGCCCTTCCGGAGCTTCCCAATCGGCGCCCTGCCACCACAATACCCGGTGGATCTGCTCGTGTTCGTCCTGAACCAGCACCTGGCGGTGTTCACCCGTTTGTCCAAGAGGGATAACGTTCTGAATGATGACCGGCTGGCTGGCAAAGGTTAACCGTGGATTCCCCGGGCCAAACGGCGCCAGCCTCTCGAATTGTAGCGCCATTTCCAGGTTGATTTCGTTCAACGGCAGACTGGCATCTACGTGGAGGACGGGCGCAGGGATTCCTTCTGGTAGCATCTGCTTTACTGAACGGGCAAGCGCCAGGCGGAATTCGGGGACCGCTTCGCTGGGCAGCGAAAGGCCGGCTGCCATGGGATGCCCGCCAAACCCGGCCAATCGATCCTTCTGGGTCGCGATGGCAGCAGTGATATTGATTCCCGGTAAGGAGCGCGCTGAACCTCGCGCCATCCCACCCGGCGGCGCATTAAACAGGATCGCCGGGCGGTTAAAACGCTCGACTACCCGGCTGGCAACGATGCCAATTACCCCTGCAGGCCAATCGGGATGGGCAAATACCAGTACCGGGTGATTTAAGAGATCTGGTTGGCGGTTAATTTGTTCCAGCACACCCTGGAAAACCTGGTCGGTGAGCAATTTGCGCCGGGCATTCAGCCCTTCCAGGTGAGAGGCCAGCCGGCGCGCCTCTCTACTGTTGGTCGTGGTAAATAATTTGACAGCCAGGTTGGCATCATCCAGGCGGCCCAGGGCATTCAGGCGCGGAGCCAGTTGGAAAGCGATGTGCTCTTCCGTCAGGTTTCTCTGGTTCAAACCGGCAAGCTCCAGCAGGTTTAATAACCCTGGTCGATCGGTTTTGCGTAAAACTTCCA
>JAGUYX010000047.1 GCA_020061145.1 Anaerolineales bacterium
ATGAGCGCATTAATGCCGGGGTCGCTCAAGGAGAATTTGCCCTGAAATTGACCATCAACGCGCCACATCGAGCGCACCAATTTGTGCGCGTACAACCTGGAGAAACCTATATATTACAGGGCGCAGTTCGTTCAATGAATGGTGAAGGTCAGGCACGCCTGTTTATCACCCAGTATGACGCCAGCTCACAGCTTATTTCCGGCGCTCCGTTTTTAAAACTGGAAGGCAACCAGACTGTATGGGAAACCATCTCAGGTTCCTTAACGCTCACGCCTCAAACGCAATTTATCAAAGTCGAACTGGATGGCGATCGCCCTGGGAGTTATTTTTTCGATGCTTTGCGTCTGATCCGGCAGGGAGAGCTCGATAACCGGGATCGAGAAATTGATCTTCCGGTTGCGTTTTATGACTGGTATGTCCAAAAACTGACGGAGTACCAGAACTGGCAAATTAATGAAGTGCGCAAGTATTTCTCGGGGCGGGTAGATGTCGTCTTTGCCGGTAAAGGGGTATTGAAACCAGCCATTATGGGAGCATTAACCAATGATTTACGTGGAGATGGCTGGAGCGAAGATTCGCGTGGCCTGTATGCCGGAACGGATTACGAACGTTTGGTCAGCCTGATGGACCAGTCTCCGCCCATGGCCCTGCATTTAACCGGCATCGAGGCGGATCCCCCGCTGGAGGTAAATGACCTTTCTCCCTATCCACGCGATTGGAGCGCCTCGCGCTGGTTGGCGGAGCTGGCTGCCCCTCACGGATTTGAATTATGGGCTGAAAACACAGGCTGCAATTCGGTAGAGGAGCTGTGGCTGGCCGCCTCACGCATGCGACGTAACCGCTTTAATGGTTTGCTCTGGGCTTTTGAAAAGCAACTCTATGGAATAGATACCAGTTGCCCATCAGCAGCCACGATCACGCATTATGAAAACCTGATTTTGTTTTACACACTGGATTGGCCGGTCTTTTTACCCGGCGTACGCCATTAACCCGCCTCAGCGATTTTGATAACCATTCGGGTGGGCAAGGTGCCACTTCCAGGCAGACTCAATAATTTGCTTTAATTCAGGGTAACGCGGTTTCCACCCCAATTCCTGGCGGATTTTTTCGCTGCTGGCGATCAGTATGGCAGGGTCGCCGGGTCTGCGGGGACCGACTTCGGCGGGGATGGGAGCGCCGGTCACCTGCCGGGCGACGTTTATCACCTCCCGAATAGTAAAACCTTGCCCATTACCCAGGTTATAGGTGCGGCTGCCTTTGTCCAGGGCATACAGAGCCAGGATATGCGCCTGGGCCAGGTCGAGGATGTGAATATAATCGCGCACGCAGGTTCCATCTCGTGTTGGATAGTCGTCTCCAAAGATGACGATTTTGTCGCGTTTTCCCAGTGCTACACTGAGCACCAGCGGTATCAGGTGCAATTCGGGGGAGTGATCTTCACCTCGCTCGGTAGAAGCGCCCGCCGCATTAAAATAACGCAAACTGGCATACCGCAAACCATGGATACGGTCCGTCCAATAAAGTAATCGTTCAAGGATATATTTTGATTCGCCATATGGGCTACCGGGAACGATGCGTTCGTTTTCATCGATGGGCATGCGCTCAGGGTCATCGAATAGGTTGGCGGTAGACGAAAGGATGAACCTTTTTACGCCATGCTCGACTGCGCTTTCGATCAGGTTGAGCCCACAAATAACGTTACCCCTCAGGTAAAGAAACGGTTGTTCCATCGATTCGCCCACCAGAGTCTTGGACGCAAAGTGCATGATCGCTTCGGGTCGTTGCTCAGCGAGCAGAGCATCGACTGCCGGGCGGTCTTGCAGATCGCCTTCTACGAAAACTGCCCGAGGGTGCACCGCTTCTCGATGTCCTTGCGACAGGTTATCGAAAACCACAACTTCTTCCCCCGCGCCGATCAATTCCTCAACGACGATACTGCCAATGTATCCTGCTCCACCAGTCACCAGAATTTTCATCGTGTGCTCCTCTGCGTATGTCCTTCCAACCAGGTTTTGAGGGGCGCAAACTGGTTTTCCAGTTTCTGCTCCCGAACCCATTCCCAGGCAGCCAGTAAATTTTCTAGTTCCAGATTTGCGCTTTTTTGCTTTTGGTTGAAATCTTCTGCTGAAGTGTCCTGGATGATTCCTTGGATATAGTGATTGTATGCCCGAGCATGAATTTCTCGGAGGGTTGTCATCTGCGGGGAATCTTCGGCGCTTCGGTTATTGAGAAATCCACGCATAAAATCTGGCAGCCGGTAAGTACCTGAAGGGTTTTTTTTGAGATAAGCTTTGGTCACCAAGGCTTCCAGGAAGAACGGTGAGGCGTCAGCGATTTGTTGCGCCATTTCACGCCGGAAATTCCCTTGAAAAACCGTCAGCCTCTGTAAAATCTCCTGATCCGCAGGTGAAAAAAGATCCCAAAAGGCTTCCAGCACCGAGTCGATAATATCCTGAGGTTGATCACCTGCAGCCTGCGATGATCTAATTCTCGCCTGACTTTCAATCAAACGTCTGGCGATTTCCTCGCATTCCATGGTCTGAATCCAGCTTGCCGCCAGCTCTATTCCAAGTGGCAAACCGTTTACCAGGCGACAAATCTGGGTGATCCAGGGAATATTGGCGTCACTGACCTGGAAATTTCCATTCAGGCGGGAGGCAATCTGGGTGAAAAGCACGCAGGAACTATAGCTGCCCGGGTCTTTCACTTCCTGGATTGAGGGCGGTAATTCCAATCCACCCAGCGTGTATACCTGTTCGCCCAGAATTTTGGTTGGCGTCCGGCTGGTAACCAGCAGGTGTAGTTGTTCTGTGCCTTCCAGAAAACGCCTGATCAGTTGAGGATCAACCCTGCGGTGCCAGTAATGATCGAGGATGATTAGAATGTGTTTCTTCTGTAATTCCTGGATTATCTGGTCAAGGCTTTCCGGTGAGGAGGTATGGGGTCGATTCAGCACAGAAAACAATGAAGCGATCAACCTCTCCGTTGAGCTGACATAACCCAGCTCGATAAAATATACGCCATCCTGGAAAGTTTCGACCAATTCGCTGGCTGCCTGCAAAACCAGCGTAGTTTTTCCGGCACCACTGGGACCACAAACCGTGACCAGGCGTTTTTCCTGGACAAGACCTTTGATTTCCCCCACTTCCTGTACTCTGTCGACAATTTCGACCAGCAGCGGAGGCAGGTTGTTGTGCGGACCGCTCGTTTGCTGTTGAATTTGCCCCATCAAGGAACTTTCCAGTAGTGTTTCAGGAAACTCCCACCCACCGCCTTTACGATTTAATAACCCATTTCTGAACAAATATTCAAGTCCCAGCTGGATTTGCCCCGGCAATCCCCCGGTTTCCTGGTGTAACCACAGAATAAATTCGATAGGGGCTTCCCATTGTAAGCTTTGCCGCAGCCAGATCCTCAATCCGGATGAGGTCAATGGTTTGAGCTGCACGATTTCTTGCAATGGCAAATTATGCGGGAAGCTTCGCAGGTTTGAGGTTTCGCCATCGGTATATACCAGGCCCAGTTGGGGGATATCGCTGGTGTAAAACAATTCACGTAAATATGCCAGTGTCCCCCGATCCACATCCCCCAGTTCGTCAATGGTGATGAGTAGACCAGCCTGTCCTTTATCTTGTAAATAGGAAACCAGGTGATCATATTCAAATTCGGTTTGGGGATTGATGACTAAATCCGGGATTTGTTCCTGGGCATCCAATAAGACGCCAAACAAACGGTTTTTTAACGAGGGTCGTCCACGAATCGCCAGCACGGCATATCCCCGCAGACGGGCGATTTTTCGGATTTCTACCAGGAGACGAGACTTGCCAGAATTTGGCAATCCACTCACGCGCAACACACTACGATTATTTTCTGTCAATGAATTTAAGAACTGGTTGGTTGCCGCCAGCGCCATGTCGCGTTCGATCAATCGTGATGGCGATTGAAGCAGCCCCTGGCTGCTCAGTTCCTGGGTTTCGCTGATGACCAGATTGCGACCGCGGCGTTTGGCATACTGGTGTCGACGATCCGCCTTTTCAAATAATCCCGCCGCGGTTTGCTCATCTTCAGGAAACGCCGCCAGGCCAATGCTCAGGCTGAGCGATAAAGGCGGGTTATCGCTGAAAGGTTGGGTCTGGAAACGTTCCAGCAGACGCCGGGCAGTTGCCAGGGCGTGTGTCTTATCTGTATTGGGCAGCAGGATCACAAATTCGTCGCCGCCATATCTGAACAGGCTATCGGCGGTGCGGATCGTGGACTCGATTCGGCGGGCAGCTTCGATTAATACCTCGTCCCCTCGCCTGTGCCCAAACGCATCATTAATGGATTTAAAATGATCCAGATCCAGCAACAGGAGGCTGAAGGGTTGCTGGTAACGCCTTGCCCGGTTTAGTTCTTCCTCCAGGCGGGCATTCAACATCGCCCGTGAAAACACTCCGGTTAATGGGTCTCTTAACAGGGCAGGCTGCATCTGGTTTTACTCTTCCTGGATGGTGGTGCCATTCCCGTTCGTTATAGCCGGAAAATCAAGCCCTTTCGCCTTCATTTCAGACCAGACCTGGCGAAACCAGGTGACAGCTTCCTCATGTTTTTGCTGTAAATCGTTCAGATCGCTTACATAAACCAATTTTTCGATTCGTCGTGCCTCTTCTAGCGGGAGATCATGATACAGGTAGCGTAAAGAAAA
>JAGUYX010000253.1 GCA_020061145.1 Anaerolineales bacterium
ATCTGCTGCATACAAAATCGCCAGTATGACGTGTTTTGTAGGATCGGTAATTGGTTGATTCATCCCGAGCACACCTCCGGTCACCAGGAATGCAGAATTAAACCCGGAACGCTCAGGCATACCAAAACTGACACTGCTGGTTCCGCTGGTGATGTTGTTGCAGGGGAACTCCTGGCTCAACAAGTGGCTGGTGAAACATGGAATTTGACTTGGCTCTATCTCATTCCCCTCAGAGAGACGCTCAATCCTCTTATATCTGGCCGCGGATTTCACCTGCCGGGAAATCGCCAGGCCCGGTGTTGGTCGGGTCCACCCCGTCATGGGTATGTACGTTGACATCGGTGTTGCCGGCTTCCATTTGGGCGACCAGGGCGCTCAGGAGCTGACTGGCGAGCGGGCAGACCAGGCTGGCCGCTCTGTGATGGTCCCTTGTCAATCTTGCCCTCAATCGGGCTGCCATCCGGCGCCACAAGGCCATACAGGAATGCCGCCCCGGGCCGTTCTCATCCGCCTGGCCCAGGTGGATGGGGGAGGCGACGACGTTTTAAATTTCCTCGACTTCCAACTTATGGCGGATAGAAAGTCTGTCCTCGCTCAGCTCGGCCTCGAACTCTTTCTCCTTGCCCTCTGATTTGGCGTACACTTACCGGAAACGCCGGCAAAGACAACCATGGCGAGGATCACGAACATCATGAAGAAACGTACTTTGGTTATCGAAACAATCCCTTAAATAGGGTAATGTAGGTCGCAAATCGCTTCCACATCGTTAATCCGTAGTTGAACAAGTGGATGGCTGCTTTTTGATTAGGGTTTGGTTAACGACCGAAGTGCGTTTCCTCCACGCGCCAACCCTCGTTGCGCACAAGGTGATCGACCTCCGGGTTCACCGGCACAATCAGTAAGCTCGCCTGGTTGAAGGGCGGGCGGCGCAGGATGAAGTGATAAACCAACGGACTATTTTCCCCCCAACGGGGCTGCAAATATACGGGCTCTTCCACATACCAACCCACATCCAGCGCCGAAAGCAGCAGGAGGTAATTCCCATCGACCTCGATCCAGGAACAGGAAGGTTGTTGTAACAAATCCCAAAGATCTTCGGCAAATCCGGTCTCCACAGATGTATCCTCCTCATTCCCACAATCGCTAACGCTGCTTAAACTGCATCCTGCACCCGATCGCTGCACCTGGTTGGAACTCTTGGGCATTGTTACCCTGCCACCCGGCCAGGACTTCTGAAGTTATCGACCGGATCTCACACTCAGCGCTAAATGATCCGGAACTGGCAGTAGACCTGTTTGGCTCGATTGATGCGACCTGACTACAGTGGCGCTCCCGGGGTAGGGTTCCAGGAGACCCGTCCCATCAAGCGCATAAGGTAACGCGGGAGCCACTTAAGGATGATAGCCGGTCCGCTTGCCAGCCTGGAACTTCTGTGCACCTTTGTGGCGCCTGTCTCCAAGGCCAACCGTAAGTCGGCTACTGTGGTCCCGGCAAATTCGGTAGCGCCCTGGCCGATGGTCTGCAGCCAATGAGAATCACTGTTTCCAACCTGGGCCATGGGGAGGTCTTGCGCGAAAGCTAGGGCAACTTCATTGCTGCGGCGGTGGAAGATGCTGGCATTGAAGACCTCGATACCTATCAATACGTCGGACACGCCCGGTACTTTTAAGGCGCTGCGAATGGCCTCGGGGGCCAGGCTATTTATGCCGCGCGCTAAGGGATGCGCGGCAATACACAAACCGCCTAATTCTCCCACGCGCAACACGGTTTCGACCAGGGATAAACCAGGTTGTACGGGTCTTTGGATGAAAAGTGCCAAAAGATGCCCGTCCATGGTCGATATTTCACATCCGGGAAGGACGCTAATCCCATAGTTAGGTGCCAGGTCCAGGGCCTGTAAAGCGCCGGCGATCTCGTCGTGGTCGGTGATGGCGATGACGTCCAGGTCTGTGTAATCGGCGGCATACTTCAAAACCGCAGATATCGTGCTTGTGCCGTCCCAGCTATAAATTGTGTGGATGTGAAGATCGGCCAGTCCCATAAAGCTCCTTGCTAGTTTTTACCCGGCGAAACCGTTAGAATCACAAAACCTTCACTACCAATATAGCGGAGGTTGGTTAAGGCCTGATCAAGAGCAGTTTAAGATTTAATTGTGATTTCGAAAACAAAAGATTAACAATGAGCCCCAATCATCACGGATGGAAGGAAATTTCAGAAAAATATTTTTGCCAGCCTCAATAACCCCTGACTCCAGGGTACCCGGTGCGAAACACCTGAAGTATTCTGGAAGTGGGCCAGGTTGTCCAGGTACCATTGGTAGTTCTTGATTAATGCCTCCTGGTTTGAATAGCGCGGCCTCCATCCGAGCATACGTTCTGCTTTTTCAATTGATACAAATGAGTCCTCGGTGATCGTGCCATACGCCCATTGATAGAGCGGGGAGAGATGCAGGAATTCCAGGATGCGCAGCGCGAGCACCATCGGCTTTTCCGGCAAAAGGATGATTTTTTTACCAAAACCGGCGTAATCCAGTACAGCTTGAAAATCCTGGCTTACTGTCGTGAATCTGGCTGCGCCAAGATTGAACGTGTCGTTGACCTGATCTCTGACACCCGTGGCAGCCAGGTAAATTGCTTCGCACAAGTCCTCAACGTCCAATAGTTGGTAGCGATTGTCACCTCGCCCGGGGAGAGGAAAATTTTTGCCTTCCCTTGCCCAATCATACAGAAGCGCAAACACACCCAGGCGCTCGGGGCCAACGAAAGATTTGGGGCGTAAGATCGGGATGCACATGCCTTTCTGGCGATATTCTAAACAAATCCCTTCTGCCTGAACTTTGGCCTCCCCATATGGTCCCACCCCCATCAGTGAATCCCCTTCGACGATGGGATGGTGATCCGGAATGCCATATACCGCCGTGCTCGAAATGTGGATCAGGCGGTCGACCCCTTTCTGGTAAGCTGTTTCCAACACGGTGCGGGTGCCTTCTATGTCCGTGGAAAAGATAGCTTCCTTGGGATAAAGCGGCAGCGCTGCGGCAGCGTGAACAACGATGTCTGCCCCTGCGATTGCCAGTTCAACGTCTGCCCGGTTGCGCACATCCCCCCGAATGATTCTCACCTGATCGCGAACATCCGGATCATCCAATTCGGCAATATCCAGGGAAGTCACTGCGTGGCCTTTGCTTAGCAAGTAGCGAATCAGGTTTATGCCTAAGAAACCGGCCCCGCCGGTGATGGTGAAATTGAGTTTTTTATTCAACGAGCCTCCTTGATTACATGTCCCACTCGTAGCAACCAGGTTATCAATATCGTCAGTAGACCTGTTATGCATTCCGGGTGGTCTTCAGTTGGGCCAGTTTTTGATTAGCACCTGGAGCGATTTGCTTTGAGCCCTCTGGTGGATGATTTCTTGGCATTTTTCACTCCTGCTGCCAAGCATACCACTGTCCATCGAACCGGGTCAAATCCAACGAGGTGAGACGGCAGGCAGACATTCGAATCGGTGCCCCGGGCGACTTTTCTCACTGCAGTACTCTTTCTAAAACCGGCCTTCCCGGTCGTGGATCCAATGGTGCAGAACCAGTTCGCGGTTGTCCTCTGCGGCACGCCACATACGCACTGCCTCGGGCAGGATGGCCAGTCCGGTGAGCAGGGCGAAGCTCAGCGGAGCAGCGATCAGCCAGCCGGGTTGTTTCCACAGCCAGGCCAGCAGTGACATCGTGATGAGACCAACCCCGCTGCTGAAGGAAATGCTGTGAGTGATCGCCAGGTATAACACGCCCAGCACTGCAATCCCGGCCAGCGCTTCGCCTGGCATCAGCACCAGCAAGGCGCCCAACGCAGCCGCTAGTCCCTTCCCCCCACGGAAGCCAAGGTGTAAAAGGGGTAATTGTGGCCCACCACGGCGGCCAGCCCTGCCAACACGCCCATAGCCGGGCTGCCGCCCAACTCAAGACCCAACCAGGCGGCTAATGCGCCATTGCCGGCGTCCAGTGCGGCTGCCAGGCTGCCCCAGCCGCGGCCGACTTGTAGCATCACATGATGCCCGCCGGCGTTGCGGCTGCCCACCGTGCGGATGTCGATCCCCATTGCCAGACGGGCGATGAAGTAGCTGAAAGACAGGGATCCCAGAAAATACCCGAAGATGAGCATCAGTACGGAGATCATTGACCAACCATCTAAGGTCATTGCTGCCCATAGGCTCCAGGGCGACGCCATCCTGCTTCGCTAGAAGCCCGCTCAAGCCTGATGGAGTGGTTGGAAGGATTCGGATTTCGTTTTGGGATTCGCACCCGCCTCATCTGTAAACGACGGAGCCAGGGTGTCCGCCTCGAAACCCGCAAATCACTCCTCTCCAGGTACTCTTCGGCCGCTTGATGACCATCGGCGATCAACTCTGCTGCCTGGGAGAAGTCCCAGAACCCTGGATCTGTGCCAGGCCAGAGATGGATCAGGTGCAACGGAACATGCCGAAGGTTTTGAATAGCCTGGATCTCGAAATCGACCGTTCGGTCGATCGTGACCGCCAGGGCGCGGCTGGCAATCCCTAATAACCCCTTCGGGGCGCCTGGGCCGCCATTCGTAGGAGAATGAGTGATCTGCAGCGCGATAATCTCGGTGGCGCCCCGTTCGACGGCTGCCTGAAGCGGCAAGTCTGAATATGTGCCACCATCCACGTAAGCCTCACCATCCACCTCCCAGGGTGGAAACAGAGGCGGCAGTGCCGTGCTGGCCATCAATCCATCCAGGAGGCGGTCGCCTGGATCGTCGCCGAAGAAGCGTGGAGCACCGTCGGTCAGGCGGGCAGCCAGAACGTACAATCGAGTTTCCTTGAAATCACCAAAGGTGGAGAGGCCTGGCGACCACTTACGGATGAACCTCTGCAAAGAATCGTTAGCCAGTAAACTATCCTTACCCTGAACCAGCCGGTACAACATGCTTAAATGGCTGAGGGGTGGGAAGAACTTGGGCGCGCTCTCGCACCAGATACGCTCCAGTAGCCGCGCTCCTGCCAGCGTTGGTTGAGCTGCCAGCCAGGCGGCGTTGAGCGCCCCGGCTGAGACGCCCACCAACATATCCGGAAAAAAGCCATGCTCCAAAAGGGCCGTTAGCGCGCCTGCCTGCAGGGCACCATAGTTAGCTCCGCCGCTCAAGACGAAGGCTCTCATCGTATCCCCCTCTCATGAGAACCTGTACGCGCCTGGCCGAGGATGATTTTGCGGCACTGGACCAGGAAGCTGGCGACCTGTGTGTGTGCTCGAGATGGGTTGAGCAATATAGCCGCTCCGATCCAACCCAACATCGCCGCCCCCAAGATCGGCTCTCGTCCCCATACCATGAAGATAGATAATCCATAGATAAGTCCCATCCCCAGTTGGATTGGAGCCAGGGAGTGAAGTGCCAGCCATCCAAACGTGCTGGCGAGGAGCGTAACCACGAGCAAAGCGGTTGGCGCGGCGCGCCACACAGCCAGGGAAACAGCCAGCGCAAGAGCCACCGAGAGATCAGCCTCCAGATCGTGGGCGCCCAGCCAGGACTGTCGATTCTCTGCCGCCCGGCGCGCCAGCGGCCCATCCAGGATGTCGCTCGTCCAGGCCAGGGTCGTCAACAGAACTAACGTCCCGATCCCGGCCTCTGGAGAAGACGTCCAGGCGGTCCAGGCGATCAAGGAGGCCAGGACAAAGCGCAAACCGGTAAGCAGATCGGCCAGCTTTTTCATAACTTTCTCTCTTTACGCTATATCCCTATTATAGTACGATCGATTCATTGCGGGTTGTGGCAAAGGCTTCCCATTCAAGTGTTCGTTGAATGAAAAACGATTGCCCCACCCGGCCAATGAGCCAGGTCTCGGTTCGCAAGGGGTTTTGTGTCAAAACCGGTGTGGCCAGGTGGGGCAGGCAGTGGTGAACTGGCTAATGGTGGGAAGCCGGTTCGGGGGTCTGGAAGACCTTGTAGCCGTCCAGGATGGCCAGCAGCACGCCGAGGATCAGCCCGGCCCACAGCGGCTGGGCGTGATTGCTGTAGCCAAAGATGAATGGGGCGATCAAGGCAGCCAGCCCGGCCAGGCCAACCACCCAGTTTACCCAGCGCTTATCTTCGGCAGCCGACGTCAGGCCGATGATCGAGAACAGCACGATGATTGCGCCCAGGATCAGGCTCGTCCACAAGGCGATGCCATGGGCGGCATAGCCCAGCACGAATGGCGCCAATCCAAGCGCTAAACCGAGAAGACCAGTAATCCAGAACATAATTTGCCTCCTTTCTTTAAAATTAGGACCGAAATTCACTATCATGTTTAGCATATATTCACCTCACGCCCGCCACAAACGTAAGGCTACGGATTTCGACACCCGTAAAAATACTGAATTCCAAAAGAGCCATATCGCCTATCGTGGTAAAGGAAATATAAGCGCGAGGGTCGCAAGATGGACCTCGCGTCGGATACGGACCAGCAGCCATGAGCTTAGGGAAAGATCGTGGGTAACGCATTTAACATTTCACAGAAGACGATAATCGACGAGTTCTACTTCAGGCATGCCTCTCAGACTTTGGATCAACCGGTGACTGCGACGGCAGTCCACGGTTACCAGCACCCGCCGCCCGGGATCGCGTCGGATGGCAGTCAGGACGTTGTCCAGGATGTCCTGATTCGCCTGGTCCCAGGCCCGTTGGGTCTGTACCCCGCACATTCGGGCGATTAATGCACAGGTGGTCTGGCAGGCAGACTGAAATATGGGGGAGTTGATGGTCTCCGGCCCGTTAGCCAGGCGCTGCATCCAGCGCAAGTGGCCGTTCAACAGACGGACGATAAACTCTCTCAAGCCCCTCCAACGACCCCCATGGGGGGCAATAAGCTGAACATCTTTGGAACCTTCCACCGGGACGATGATGATATCCGTGCGCCGCGCCAGGGGAACCAGCCCCTCGCGGTAGATGAATGGAAGATTGCTCAGGTCTCCTGTCTGCCAGTCGTCGAGGCGTATCTCGGCACACAGCAGGTCGGGTTGCAAATCCTTGACCAGACGCCCCAGCATTTTCAGGTCATACTTGATGGATTCCCGGTGCATCTCAGCCAGGGTGCCCAGTACGGCTACCCGGCTGCGGGTCGGTGGTTTTTCCTCCGACAGGTTAGCTCTCATGGCTGCAGTATAAGATCCTCCTCATCCCATTCACAAGGGTAAGATTATGTATACGCTGATCCGCAGGATTACGTATTTTCCAGGTCATCCTGGTGAATCACCTCCTGGAATGGCCAACCAGACCGCAGAGCGAGTATCGCTGCTTCTATCCGGGAGTGGATGTCTAATTTTTCGTAAATGTGAGCCAGATGGGTCTGGACCGTGCGGACACTGATGAATAACGTTTGAGCGATGTCACGATCGCTCAGGCCGCGTACCAGGTAAGAAAGGATTTCCTGTTCCCGCGGTGTCAGGTCATCCAGGCCCCAGCCAGTCTCAACCGACGGACGAGCAGCCGGGCTGGAGAGCAAAGCCTGGAGGATGGTGGGGTGCAGGGCTACCTCGCCTTGTGCGACTACATAAACCGCGCGGATCAGCTCGTCTGCGCTTGCTTCAGGGGTCAGATAGCCGGTAGCACCGGCCGCCAACACTGCCTGAACAGATCCTGGTTGAACATCTGGTGAGACCACCAATACAGGTATCTCCGGCTGAGCGGCCTTAAAAGCGAATACTTGGGAAGGGCAATTTTGATTGGGTGTCGCATGGGCAAAGACGATCACGTCCGGCCGCAGGCGTCCAAATAATCCCTGGGCCCCGGCGACGTCTGGGGCTACCCCAACGACGGATATGTCCTCATCCTGGGAAAATAACAGACTCAGCCCTTCCTGGGCCAGCCGGTACGCGCAAACGACCAGGACGCGGACCGTTTTTGGTTGCAGTTTTCTCTCCTCATCACCCACGAACCTCTCCAAATGGATAACTCATAATCCTGCCGGAAAACCGAAGCAAGACGATGCCGGGTAATTGATTCGTGCTTAGCGTTACTTCATCTTACGGTAATTGGCGATGACTGTCACGCGCTAACCGGCGCGTTTTCTGGCAAGTATTTTTACCCATTTTGAGGCCTGAAGGCATCGGCTTTCCTGGATGGGCAATAGGCTCTTGTGGTTTGGCCGCAATATTTCCCATTGAAGCGGCTGTAAGATGACGAACGTCCCACCTCCAGACGGGAATGGCCAGCGTATGGCTGGTTTCAGCAACGAAAATCGAGGGATTCTCTTGACTTAATTTAGATATCTGGATAAACTTTGGATACTATAAAAAATATAGTATCCTTTTAACGCCAACGGATGTGGCGTATTATTTTCCTCTTTTTACTTTATTTTTTATAGTAAGGAGTTGACGAGTGGTAGATCAAAACTGCCCAATTACAAAAGCAGCCAAAGTTCTCGGCAGGAAGTGGACCCTGGAAATGATCTATTACCTGCGTGAACGAAAGCGATTTTGCGAACTGCAGGAGACGGTCGGCGGTGTTAACCCTGCCACGCTCACCCAGCGCCTCAAGACGTTAGAGCGCGCTGGCATCATTAATCGTTATCCCATCGCCGGCGGGCCGCGCCATGTGGAATACGAACTGACTGAAAGTGGCGAGGATCTGTTGGGCGTGTTGAATTCTCTGGCGGTCTGGGTGCATCGCTGGTATCCGGAGGAGGAGCGATGAGCAGGCAGGTCTCTTTCCGATTCGACTCAAGTGAGGCATCTAAGCCTGTCTCATCTCATCCGCTCATCCAGATCACAGAGGGAGCCCCGGGCGCTTACTGTGATCCATTGACAGGCGAATGTTACCCCTCTATTTCAGGAGAAGCCACCGAACATTCCATACCTCTCAAATTGGAGACAACTATGATTGCGATTGACCCTGTTTGCAAAATGGAAGTCGAAGTTGAAACCGCTCGGTACAAGAGCGAGCACGCGGGCAAAACCTATTACTTTTGCTCCGCTGGCTGCCAGCGTTCCTTCGAGAAAGATCCGCACCAATATCTGCCCGAAGAACATCATGGGCATGGACACGATCACGAAAGTCATTCCCATTCCTAAATCATCCCTCTCGATTCTATTTGAACCTTATGCCTGCTATCCAGACCCCTATCTTTGGCGTCAATATTGACCCTTCCACCGTCAACCTTGAAGCCGCCCTCCAGCGCGCCCGCCTGGCGGATGAAAGCGATGTGGAGTTGGTCACGATTCAGGATCACCCCTACAACCCGGATTTCCTGGATACGTGGACCCTGCTCACCGCTCTTGCTGCCCGCACCGAACGCGTGCATATCGCCACCAATGTCTTGAACACTCCCTTGCGCCCGCCCGCGATGATGGCAAAAATGGCCGCTACGCTGGACCTAATCTCCAGGGGGCGTCTCGAACTTGGGCTGGGTGCAGGCGGCTATATAGAGGGAATGCAGGCCTGGGGCGGCACAGTCGGACGAACACCCGGTCAGCGCTATCAGGCTTTCAAAGAGTACGCCGAAATCGTGCGCGGCATGTGGGATCATGCCGGCGAGCGCTTCTCGTATTCTGGCGAGTTTTACAAGGTGGGCGAGCTTATACCCGGCCCGGCTCCTACACATCCTATTCCGTTATGGTTTGGAGCCGGCGGGCCGCGTATGTTGCGCCTCACGGGACGCATGGCTGACGGCTGGCTGGTTGGCACGATTTATGTGCTGCCTCAGCAACTGCCTGAAGTCAACCGTCTGCTGGACGAAGGCGCCGCGCAGGCAGGTCGCAATCCGTCCGAGGTGAGGCGCGGCTACAATCTGTTCGGCGTTGTCACGCAGCGCCCCGAGGAGCGGTACCGATTCAATCGTCCCGGCCTCATTTTGGGTGGCTCGCAAGAATGGATCGATACCCTCGTCCGCTTCCACCGCGAATATCGTCACGATACCTTCATCTTCTGGCCGGTAGCGGGGGACGAAGAGGCGCAGATCAAGGTTTTTTTGAGCGAGATCATGCCTGAGGTCCGCAGGAAGATTCGAGAAACCCAGGAAGAGGAATTTCGAGTCCGCTAATGTCACGCAATCGCATCGCCCTCGTCACGCTGGGCATCATGCTCAGCCTGTTCATGGCCTCGATGGAATCGACCGTCGTCGCCACGGCCATGCCCACCATCGTCTCTCAGTTAGGGGGATTGGCGATCTACAGCTGGGTGTTCTCAGCTTACATGCTGACTTCAACCACTATGGTGCCGATCTACGGCAAGCTTTCCGACCTGTACGGGCGCCGGCGTATGTACATCATTGCCATGGCCCTGTTCCTGGTCGGCTCGATGTTGAGCGGCCAGGCACGCAGCATGGAGCAACTGATTTTCTTCAGAGCCTTGCAGGGCCTGGGCGCTGGCGGGGTCCAACCCCTGGCCTTCATCATCGTAGGCGAGCTGTTTACATTGGAACAACGCGCCCGGATGCAGGGGCTGTTCTCGGGTGTGTGGGGAGTCTCGTCCATTGTTGGTCCCTTGATCGGTGGTTTCCTGGTCGACCAGGTCTCTTGGCGCTGGGTGTTTTATGTTAACGTTCTCCCCGGCCTGCTCGCCGCTGCCATCGTCTGGATCGCCTGGAAAGACCGCCATCTGGAAGACAAAGGCCGAGTCAACATAGATTACCTGGGCGCAGCTCTGCTGACTCTCGGGATTGTCTTGCTGCTCCTGGGGCTGTTCGAGTTGGGCACCCCTCTGGGCTGGGCGCTGATCGCTGCAGCGCTGGTCCTGTTCGGGGGACTGATCTGGGTCGAGCGCCGGGCGGAAGATCCCCTCCTGCCCCTGGCGTTGTTTCGCGAGCGGTTGTTTACCGTAGCCACCTTGCACGGCGTCATGGCCGGCTGGGCCATGTTCGGCAGCCTGTCCTTCGTGCCGCTGTTCGTCCAGGCCGTCTTGGGGACCAGCGCCACGTCTGCGGGGGCGACGCTGTCGCCCATGTTATTAGGCTGGGTGACCGCCTCGATCGTCGGCAGCCGGCTGCTTTTACGCCTAAGCTACCGCACCCTGGCGCTCCTGGGGATGAGCCTGCTCACCTCCGGCGCGTTGCTCATGTCGCAGGTAGGCGCAGGCGCCAGTCAGTCCAGCCTGATGATCTACCTGGCCATGATGGGCGTGGGCATGGGTCTATCGGTGCCGCCGTTCCTGATTGCCGTTCAAAGCACCGTGCGGAAGAACGTCCTGGGGACCGCCACTGCCACCATCCAGTTCAGCCGCAGCATGGGCGGGACACTCGGGGTGAGCGTGATGGGGGCTGTTCTCAGCGCACGCCTGGTGGCTGGCCTGCGGGCTGCGGGCCAGGACCCGGCCGCGGTTTCCCTGGATAGCCTCCTGGATCCGGTCGCCAGTGCCTCCCTGGCCCTTGAAGGGTCGCTGCGAAATATCCTGGCCGGCGCCATCTCGAGCGTGTTCGTGATTGCGTTTCTTGCGGCCGGTTTCGGGCTGTTGGTTACCCTGCTGGCCCCCCGCGGGCGGATTGCCCAGCTGGCCGCTGGCCAGGATCTAGGCGAGGTTGGAAAGGAACCGGCGGAGCCTGCCGCGGCAAAAATGAGCGTCCTGAGCGGTTCATCGAGTCCGGCTCAAGCGAATGGCAAGCCTTTCCCGGTCGATGCGGCTCGCTGGCAAACGGGATATTCCCTCGAGGCGTACGTGAGCGCCATGTGCACCAACCAGGCTGAAATGCGCCGCCGCCTGGGCGAAGTGCAACTGGCTGAAGCCGATTTGGCTGACTTCGCACAATTGCGGCAGCCCATCTACGCCCTGGTGATGAGCGAAGACTGGTGTGGCGATGCGCTGATGAATCTGCCGATCCTGGCTCGCCTGGCGCAGGCCGCGCCGGGGATGAATGTGCGGGTCTTTGTCCGCAGCCAGGAGCCCGACCTGGAAAGCTACTATCGGGAGAGGGGCATCACCCATATCCCGGTCTTCACTTTTCTGGACGCCAGTTTCAATGAGATCGGCACCTGGGTAGAACGACCCAAGGCGGCGCGCGAACGCCTGGCGGAGTGGTTCGCCGCCCATCCGGAAATCGAGGCGATCCGGAGCGATCCGGCGCTGGACGAGGAGGAGCGGCGCGCCCGGCTGCGCGAGATCGGAACCAGGCTCCTGCCTGAAATGGAAGGCTGGTACGCCGGAGGGTTGCAGCAGGCGTCGGTGGACGAGGTAAAAGAGATTTTGCGGCCTCTTCTAGTCTCTTCCGGTCCGGACACCACGAAGATAGCATTCACAACCTCCATTGATTGAAAAACATGAGCGGAGGTCATCGTGCAGATTGGTATCGGATTGCCAGCTACAATTCCCGGAGTCACAGGCGCCGAGATCCTGGAGTGGGCCCGGCGTGCAGATTCTGGCCCGTTTTCCAGCCTGGGGATCATCGATCGTCTGGTGTACCCCAATTACGAGCCGCTCATCACGCTGGCGGCGGCAGCCGGCGTGACCCAACGCATTCGTCTGATGTCCACCATCCTGGTTGCCCCTTTGCGTAACGCCGGCATTCTGGCCAAGCAGGCGGCCAGCCTGGATGCGCTCTCCGGCGGGAGGCTGACTTTAGGCCTGGGCGTTGGCGGGCGTGAAGACGATTTTCGCGCCGCGCCGGCCGGGTACAAGAATCGCGGCCGCCGCTTCGAGCAGCAACTGGAATGGCTGAGGCGCATCTGGTCCGGCCAGGCGCCGGTTGAAGGCGTTGGACCAGTAGGGCCTCAACCGGGGAGAACGGGTGGACCGGAGGTGCTGATCGGCGGCTACACGCCCGCGGCGATCCAAAGGCTGGGGCGTTGGGGAGACGGCTATATCTCTGGCGGCGGCGGAGACCCGGCTCGCGTGCGCCAGTTGTACAGCATCGCCGAGGAATCCTGGCAGGCCAATCGCCGACCCGGGCGGCCGCGCTTCGTCGGGGCGATCTATTGTGCCGTAGGCCAGGACGTGGCGGACCAGGCGGCGGCTTACATACGAGATTATTACAGCTTCGCGGGACAGATGGCAGAGAATATGGCCAGGTCTGTTCCAACTTCGCCCGAGGTGATCCAGGAACGTATCCTGGCTTTTGCCGAAACCGGCATGGACGAGTTGATCCTGTGGCCCTGCGTCCCGGGCCAGGAGCAGCTCGATCGTTTCGCCGACCTGGTGAACGGGGTCGCCGGGCAGATCTGATGGAAAGGAGCAGCAGGGAATGGTCGTGACAAAGCCAGTAACAACGCCCACGGTCGCCATCCAGAGAGCGTCAGGCCAGCCGATGGAGGCTTACCTGGCCATGCCGGATGGGGAAGGCCCTTTCCCCGGGGTGGTGGTTATCCACGAGATTTTCGGCTTGAACGAGAACATCCGCCAGATCGCCCGGCGCTTTGCGGAGGAGGGGTACGCCGCGCTGCCGGTCGACCTGTTCTCCACCGGCAGCCGCGTGGCCTGCCTGCTGCGTATCTTTCACGGGATGTTGCTGCGCCCGCTCGCCAACGGTGTTGTGGCCGACCTGCGCGCTGCGGTAGATTTTCTCAAGCGGCTGCCAGAGGTTGATCCTGAGCGCATAGGCGTGATCGGCTTCTGCATGGGCGGCAGTTACGCTCTGCAACTGGCCTGTGTCGAGGAGGATTTGAGGGTCGCCTCGGTCTTCTACGGCATGAACCCGCGACCTTTGGAAGCCGTCGCCCGCGCTTGCCCGATCGTGGGGAGTTATCCGGAAGAGGATTTCACCGCCAGCGCAGCGCGGCAGCTTGAACCCCTGCTGGAAGAGTACCGCGTTCCTCACGATATCAAGATTTACCCTGGGGCCCGGCACTCCTTCTTCAACGATACAGGAGCGGCTTACCACTCTGGTGCAGCCGCCGATGCCTGGAGGCGCACCCTGGCGTTCTTCAATACGCACCTGAAACATACACAGGCCGAAACAGGTTAGCAATGAACATCGCATTCGTTATGTTCCTGCTGGCAAGGTTCGTAGTTAATACCCACTGGCAGGTTACAACCTCGTAATTCCATCTCGACACATCTCGGTAAAACAGGAGGAGTTCATGTTAGAAAACATCTTTTCACCGTACAGCGATTGGGGACTGTTGATCTTGCGCCTGGCGGCGGGTATTATCTTTCTCGTGCATGGCTGGCCCAAACTCAACCCCAATTCACCGATGAAGGGTCCGGCCGGCTTTGGCGGGTTCTTAAAGCAGATGGGCGTCCCCTTACCCATCTTCTTTGGCTGGGTAGTCGCATTGTTAGAAACCGTTGGCGCAGTGCTGCTCATCCTCGGCCTGGGGACGCGCATCCTGGCTGTCCTGTTCGCCATCGATATGCTGGTGGCGATCTTCCGCGCCCTGCGGCCGATGGGGGCCACATTCACATCGTCGTCGGGTGAGCCAAGATGGGAACTGGAGTTCCTGCTGGCAGCTGCAGCGGCCACGCTGGTCTTCACCGGCGCTGGAAGCCTCGGGTTGGATCCGTTACTAGGAATCTGAGGTGAAATTTGGAGGCACACTCATGAACACTGCCCTTTGGATTGCCCAGGGCCTGTTAGCATTGTCCTTTGTTGGGTCTGGAATCTCGAAGCTGCTACAACCTTATGAAAGGCTGGTTGAACTGCTGGGGTATCCGGAGGACTTCCCGCCGGGCGCCATGCGCGCCATTGGCACCTGGGAAACCCTGGGCGGCATCGGCGTGGTCCTGCCTGCCTTGACGGGCATTCTGGCGTGGCTAACCCCCGCCGCTGCCTTCGGTCTGGCAGTGAATATGGGGGGCGCCATGGCGACGCACCTCCGGCGCAAGGAATATCCCATGCTCATCGTGAATCTAGTCTTGCTGGC
>JAGUYX010000295.1 GCA_020061145.1 Anaerolineales bacterium
ACTTTTTGGGGTCTCGAATTGATCCCAGGGGTCATTGACACCGTTCACACGGGTCTGGTCAGGTCTCCAGAGTTCCTGCCGTAATTGAAGATTGTAGGGCGGATCGGCAAAAATAAGATCCACGGATTTTTCCGGCAGCGTATCCAGTAACTCGATACAGTCCCCTAGAAGAATCTTGTTCAACGGCAGGTCTGTTTCCATCAAATAGCTCAGGGAGTTGATGTAACCGTCGGGGTGGGGGTATCGGCAGGTGGTAATGTCGCCGTAGGCGTCATCGTTACCGTTGGGGTTGGGGTAACGGTGGGGGTGATGGTCGGTGACGGGGTAAAGGTTGGCGTGAGGGTAGGAGTGAAAGTCGGGGTTGGAGTGGGGGTGGGCGTAGGCACCTGCATATCTAATAATATCCGTTTTTCGGCAAACGTACCGGCATTACTTTCAACACGCAGACGCAAGGTTACGACACCGGCGGGTATTTCGCTGACATCCCAGGTGAAGATTTTTTCCGGTTGCGGATAACCTCTTCCACTCCGTTCGATCAGCTCCCACTTGACCGGATCATCCCCACTACCATATTCCAGCCACCAACGACGAAAATCGCCAGTTGCACCCACGCGCGCATAAATATCCACCGCGGTGCTGGTGATACGATCTCCATTTCTCGGTGCGGAGAATTCGATCACCGGGCGGGGATCGCTTTCTTTGCATTCCCGTTCGGGTACAAAGGTGATGGGGAAATCGAAACCCAACGATTCAGCCCAGCTCCTGCCTTCTGCATCTTCCTGAATCCACTTTTTCGCCCATGGATCGGTAACGTTCAGCGCAGCGACTTCATCCACAAATTCCGAGCATACTGGCGAAGCACGCAACCCCGTATAGGTATCCACCAGGACTTCGGTCCATAAATCCTCTGAGGGGGGTAACGGCGGCTGGTCTGCAGCGAATATTTCATTGGTTTGCTCCGGGCACCACTCAGAAGGCAGCGTGCCGGAAACCGCGCAAATCACTCGATCGACCACGCCCAGGGGGCGATTGAATGGTGTCGGGTTTCCACCGGTCAATTTATCGATCGCGAGAGGCATTAATTCAGCCCAGATAGGAGCTGCTCCGGTCAGACCGGTGGTATTTTGCATGGGTGTGTAATCCGCATTGCCCACCCAAACGCCAATCGCCACATCTGGGGTAAATCCCAAAGTCCAGTTATCCCGAAAATCGTCCGTGGTACCGGTTTTTACTGCGGCAGGAAAGGGTAGCGCCAGTACGGAGTTACGCCCAAACATGGGTGAACGAGCTTCATTATCTGAAAGAATGGATGCCAGCAGATAGGTGTGCTCGGCGCGCACGACCTGATCGCCCAGGGTGGGTTGGTGTTCATAAACCACATTGCCCACATGGTCGACGATGCGGGTGATCGACACCGGGGGTAGGCGCCGGCCAGAATTCGCCAGGGTGGCATAGACGCTTGTCAATTCCAGTAATGAAACCTCGCCGCCTCCCAGGGTTAATGCCAGACCATAAACATTGCTGGTCAGGGTGGTAATCCCCAACCTTTCTGCCATGCGGATCAAACCTCCCTGGCCAGGAAGATCCGGGTCATCATAAATGCCTACGTATGCCAGCGCTTTCACCGCCGGCACATTATACGAGTTCGCCAACGCATCGCGTACACGCACCGGCCCATGGAAGCGACGGTCGTAATTAACCGGTCTGTACGGCGGCCGGGGATCATCTGCCCGACCGGAGGGCGGGAATTCCGAAGGAACATCCCAGATCAAGGTAGCCGGAGTCCACCCCTTTTCGAAGGCGGCTAAATAAGTGACGGGTTTGATGGATGATCCAGGCTGGCGAGGGCTGATGGCCATATTGACCTGTCCATCAATCTCTTCGTTATAAAAATCTGCCGAGCCAACCATCGCCAGGATTTCCCCGGTATTAGGCTGAAGAATAACCGCCGCTCCATTCGTCGCATAATTATCCTTTAATTCAGCGACCTGGTTAGCCACAACCTGCTGAGCCGCTTCCTGTAATTCCGGATCGAGAGTGGTATATACCGAAAATCCAGAACGGTATATGGTTTGGGGGTCATACATCAATTCCAGTTGAGCGCGGATGAACTCGACCCAATGAGGAAAACGTAAAGGCACATCCGGATTCTTGAAGGTATAAGCCTTAATTTGGGTAGCTGCTTCCACCGCCTGAACCGGGTCGACACACACAGGTTGTTGATTGTTGCTGACAAATATACAGCCTTGCTCCTGGCTGGTTTGGACCAGCAGCGCCAGCACCTGATCTGTGCGTGAAAGGGTGACATCGCGATTTTTATAAACATCGTAAACCGACGGAGCCTGAGGTAAACCAGCCAGGAAGGCAGCTTCTGCCAGGGTTAGTTTATCCGCAGTGGTGCCAAAATAGGTTTCTGCAGCCGCCTCGACACCATAAGCCAGGTTGCCGTAGTAACTCTCATTGAGGTAAAGCTCCAGAATTTCACTTTTCGAATAAACCCGGGTTATCTCCGAGGCGAGGATTGCCTCTCGGATTTTCCGCTGGTATGAGCGCTGGTAACGCTCTTCAGGTGTAAACAATAGATTGCGCGCCAGTTGCTGCGTGATGGTGGAAGCACCGGAAACCACCTCTCCACTGGTGTAGTTTTGCCAGAATGCGCGCACAATCGCGGTCGGATCGAAACCGGGATGACTGTAAAACTCCTTGTCTTCCGTGGCAATCGTGGCGGCAAGCATGTAGGGGGAGATTTTGTCCAGCGTGACATAAGTTCGGCGACCCGCTGATGGATCGAGTACTTCATACAACACATTTCCATCCCGATCATAAATCCGCGTGGTTTCAAATTGGGCTGCGCGCGAACGCAAGGCTTCCACATCGGGCAAGGTGGATTTGATGCGGTAATACTGGTACACCCCGACAGAAATCAGAGCCACGCCAAGGATAATCAGCCCAAAAATCCCCAGAATGACCATGCGCAACAGGCAACCAAAACTGGTGCGCCAATCGATTTGCCGGGCATGTTTCGGGGGACGAGGAGGTGCGGCTGGTCTGGTTACCGCTGGGGGTGCCGTCCTGCCACCCCTCCGCGGGAAAACGGCAGGCCTCGAGACCGCCCTTACCGGCTGGCGAAGCGTGGTCTGTCTGGGTGAGGGGTGAGTCGCAGCTGATTCGGTTGGCGCAGGCATAACGCGGGACTTTATCGTCACTGCGTGCGCAGCCGCGGTTGGATGAGTGTCATCAGGTTCGGGTGGTGGCTCATCCCAAATGGTTTGTTTTACCCTGGGCGCTCCCTGCGTTTGGGATTCCCCAATTTCGGCGTCTGGCTCAGATGCCTGCGCTGGCGAGGCAACCGGGTTGGGTTTGGTTTCTTCGTCATTTTCAGTCGGTATTTCCTGGGTGGGTATATCTTCCAGAGAATCCAAGGAGTGGGATTCATCTGAAGCAGCCTCCACAGGGGCATTCTCTTCGCGTTGATCACCACCTGGATGGCGTTCTCCTTCGTCTGTGACGGTAAGATTGGGTTCGGTATCGCCCTGATCGATCAAAGGCTGGGTCTCGCCTTCCTCGAGAGCCTGAGCCTCGATCAACAAACGCCGAAATCTTGAGCGCGTATCTTCAGGGGAGCCGGGTTGCGTATTTTCATCCATGGATATAATTACCGCCGAGTCGGTCTGAAGGCACGGTTATCCTTGCGGTTGAGAGGTAACCAGCATCGACCAGGTGCCTTTCTGGACAACTTCATCTTTTTGATTGATCACGGCAACTTCCAGCTCGACCAATCCCCCACTAAGACGGCGCATCGGTTTGGTTTCCTTAACTTCCAGCTGGACATGGATAGTATCCCCGAAAAACACCGGCTTTGAAAATTTCCACTCCCCGATTTCACGAAAGGCCAAAACGGTTCCCTCCAATACGCCTGTTTGAACAGCCAAACCGGAGGCAATCGAAAGACACAATATACCATGCGCCACACGCTGACCAAACATCCATCGAGAACTATAATGAGCGTCAGTGTGGATCTGATTGTAGTCCCCCGAGAGACCGGCAAAGGTAACCACGTCACTTTCGGTAACCGTTCTACCGGCAGTAACTACCTTATCTCCAATCGTAAACTCCTCAAAATATCTACCTCGGGGACGTGAGCGGGCTTGATCCATGCTGATTCTCCCAAAAAATCTAAGATTCAATTGAAATTGGGTTCATTCTAGCATAAAATCATGAAAGAGTTTTTCACCCTGCCTGAGAAAGAATGACTGCATGCACAATCTGAACCTGCTCCTGGACAGGTTGAAATCGTTGGTGCTGGCAGCAGATGCACGTTTTAGCCCCACCGATTACACAAACGACCATATCTGGGAAATCAATCGTTCCAGTGGTGATCCTGCCGGTCTGGCTGTACGCACCACTTTTGGCCTGCGGGTACGCAGCTTTCGATTGATTCCGCAATTTTCCGAGAGACAACATACGCTTACCGACCCGCACCAGTTTGAAAGCAAGCCAGTCATTCACCAGGCGTTTCCGAATTATGCCTTGCTGACTTTCGCACCATATGGAGGCATAGACGTTATCTACGAAGCCTGGGTTCCCGATTCGCACTCTCTGGCATTACGAATGACCTTACAAAACAGTGGTGTAACCCCACGCAATATTTTTGTGCAGTTATTATGCTTGCTCTCACCGGGTGGCGAGGGGCATCGTATGGTTAGCACAGAAATTCAAGGCACAACCGTACTGAGCGGCTCCAGTGCGGGTATTCATCCCACAATTTTGATGGTTGGCGGCGGTCAGGTAGACCAGGGGCCGCTACCGGCATACTCTTTTTCAATGAACCTCTTTCCGGGCACAAGCTATCAGGCGACTTTCGTTGAAGCAGCCCTGGAAAACGAAACTGCGTCATTTGAGCATGCCCGGCGGATCGCTTCGCGAAGCTGGGAGGCCGAGAAATGCCAGATCGAGTTGGTTAATCGGGATACAATCGAGATACATACCGGAAATCCATCATGGAATAACCTGTTTGGGCTGGCACAACAAATCGGTCATCAGTTACGTGTTGGCCCGGCAGATGGATTACCTTTTCGCTCGTTTGTTTTCGCCCGGCAGCCAGACCTGGGGTACTCGCCGCGCGGCGATGGCACGGATTACAACCATCTGTGGAATGGGCAGACGCCACTCGGAAGTTATTATCTCTTCCGGTTGCTCAATCCCGCCCTGGTTGAGGAAGCCAAACAATGGGTGCGTAATTTTTTTGCCGTTCAAAATCCAGACAACGGGGAAATTGATTGGAAACCCGGCATGGCTGGTCAGCGGAGTTATTTGATGGCTACTCCCCTGCTGGCTGCCATGGTCTGGGAAATCTATCAGTTAACCGATGATTTGGAGTTTCTTGAAGAATCATTTCGCCCATTGGTAAATTACCTTCAGGCCTGGTTCAGCCTGCGCCACGATCAGGATGGAGATGGAATCCCAGAATGGGATCATCCAGCACAAATCGGGTTCGAGGAACATCCCTATTTTGGAATCAGCGAGGAAAGCAATGCAGGTGCGGATATTTCGGCGGCAGAGAGCCCGGCTTTATGCGCCTTATTGTATCGAGAATGTCAGGCGCTCATGCAGATCGGGGAAAAACTTCAACAAGTTGAGGTTCTTTCCCCGCTGATTGCTTATCGTGATACGCTTGAGATCGCCGTACAAACCAGTTGGGATGAAAACCTGTATACTTTTGCCTATTGGGATCGGGATACCCATCAAATTCCGCGGGGCGAACCGCTAGGCCAGCTTGAGGGGAATGGGTCATTGCCTATCCGAGAGAACTTCAAGACGCCTGCTCGCCTGGTGATGCAAATCAATAGCGCACATGGATTACAACCCAGGCCGCTGATTACAATTTATGGTAAAGATAGCCGGGGCAACACAGTCGAAAGAATCATCCTGCCGGAACGTTGGTACTGGTTTCTGGAGAGAGGCAGCGTCACCACTCACGACCTGTTTTCCCATGTCGAGAGTGTCAAGATCCAGGGTCTTAATTCAGGAGACGTAATCAAAGTCTCCAGTTTTGACTACAGAACTGAGGATTTGAGCCTGACCTTCCCGCTTTACGCCCGGATGATCGATTCGACACTGGCGATTAATTCGATTGAAAAAACTATTCTCAATCCCGATGGATATTGGAAACCATTTGGGCTGGCGGCCTGCCCAGACAGGCGTAATCAGAACCATACTTCCCTGGGGGGGCAGGTATTATTACCGTGGAACTCCATGGTCGGCTCAAGTTTACTAACCTACGGGTACCGGATGAAAGCAGCGGAGTTATTCACTCACCTGATGCAAGGTATTGAATACAGTTTCTCAAAAAATGGCGGTTTTACCCGACGCTTCAGCGCAGAGGATGGTGCCGGTTATGGAGAATTAAACACCTTAGAAGGTCTTCCTCCCCTGGGTTTCTTTTTTGAGGTGCTTGGCGTGCAGATTATCACAGCCTGGAAAGTTCGCCTTGAAGGAACCAATCCTTTTCCGTGGCCGGTTAAGCTCTTTTACCGCGGATTGACGATCGAGCGGCGAATAGATCGAACGAACCTGACCTTCCCCGACGGTCAAAAATTGACCGTAGATGATCCAGCTGCCTGTATCGTTTCCGCCGAGCCTCGCTAGCAGTGAAACCAGTGATCAATATGGTTTAGCGCAGATATGACTACATACTTAAAGATGCGGTTTTTCTTTTTGGTAACCGGGGGAATTCTGTTTGTGTTTCTGGCGGGGTGTGCGCCAACTGAAGCTTTACGCACGGCGCAAACCACTCCTACTCTCGCACCGGGTACATCAGTTGTAGAAGAACAATCGCAAAGCGATGCAGAACAACTGGCAGAAGAAGCAGAGGAAGAAGCCGAAGCATTTATCCGTATAGAAGAAGTCGTTATTGCCCTGCTCTTACTGGCGGCAATCGTCAGCATTATCACAACCCGGGCGCGTATCCCCTATACCGTCGGACTGGTACTGGTTGGATTAGGAATCGCGCTGGTCATACGCACACCCCTGCACAGCACGATCACGCCAGAGTTGATTCTGGCATTACTCGTACCCCCTCTGGTTTTCGAAGCTGCCTTTCACCTGGATTTGAACGAACTCCGTAGAGATATTGGATTGATCCTGACGCTGGCTGTGCCGGGTGTGGTCATCACCATGTTGCTGGTGGGGGGTACCCTCAATCTGGCTACCGAATTGACCCTATATCCTGCCTTGATCTTTGGCTCATTGATTGCTGCAACTGACCCGGTGGCAGTCATTGCCCTGTTTCGCACACTCGGCGCGCCGAAACGGCTGCAGGTATTACTGGAAGGTGAAAGCTTATTTAATGATGGCACAGCGATTGTACTTTTTGGATTGATCCTGGCGATGGCAAATATCCGTCCAATGAGTATAGGCGGCATTAACCTGACCTTTGAAGGACCCCTGGGTATTCTGAGCATTTTACCGGTTTTTTTAATTGTTTCCCTGGGGGGGGTGCTGGTCGGCGGGCTCTTGGGGATCATTGCTTCTTTGCTCATCGAGCGTATCGACAATTATTTGATCGAGATCACGCTGACAACCGTGCTGGCATATGGCTCATTCCTGGTGGCAGAGGATGTGTTCAACGTCAGCGGGGTGCTGGCTGTGGTAGCCGCAGGGCTGGCGACAGGAAACACCGGACCCAAAGGGATGTCCGCCACCACGCGTATTGTCCTGTTCAATTTCTGGGAATATGCTGCTTTCCTGGCTAACTCATTTATCTTCTTGCTCATTGGGCTGGAGATTGATGTCTCTCTGTTGCTGCAAAATGGCCCGATGATCCTATGGGCGATCGTGGCCGTTCTGGGAGCGCGGGCGGTGAGTATTTATGGTTTATCCTGGGTCGGCCGAGAAGTCTCGTTTCGATGGAAAAATGTGATGTATTGGGGTGGTTTGCGAGGCGCAATCTCGCTGGCGCTGGCCTTAAGCCTGCCATTTGATACCCCTTCCTTGAGTGAATTAAAAGCCATGGCGTTTGGCGTTGTATTGTTTACCTTGCTGGTGCAGGGTCTGAGTATGGGCCGGTTGGTAAGGCGGATGGGGCTGGTAGAGCGAAACGAAACCAAGGATACCTTTGAGAGGCGCCATGCGCGGGCAGTCGCCCTGCGCGCTTCATACGAGCGATTGGCGCAAATGCACGACGAAAAATTATTAACGGATTATGCCTGGGAAGTGTTGGAGAGTTATTTAGCCAATAAAACAAAGCAGGCGGCACAGGAAGTCGAAAATACTTTGCGAGAGAATCCCGGATTGCGGGCAGAGGAATTGAGCGATGCCTGGCGGGAGGCTCTACGCACGCAACGTACCACCCTGACTGAATTGTTTCACGACGGAATCATTTCGGAGGATACCCTGTCCGATCTAGTGAGCGAGGTGGACGAAGCCTTACAAGAACCGGAAGCGCTGTGGCAGGAAATCATTCACCCGGCCTTCGGTCGCCGACAAATCAATCGCCTGTTAATCGCCATCGTGCAGATGCAGGATGCAGATCAGGCAATTCGGGCGCTCGAAAATCTGGATGTAGCGGTCACTCGCTTTCCCTCGATTGGCGGGTTTTTAGGCAGGATGAATGTCACCCTGTTGATTGGATTGCAGGTCGGGCGTGAACTACAGGTTGTGGAAACCCTGGAAGCAAGTTGTCATCGACGAGTGGAATATCTGGCTACGCCTATCGAAGGATCTCCCATTCCAATTGGTAGCCCAATACCGATAGATGTAGGAGGGGCAACTATTTTTTCATTTGATGTGGAACGTTACGAGGAATTCTGAAATGAAAATGATCATCTCTATCGTACGCGATGAAGACAACGCCGCTGTAGCAGAGGCATTAATTCAAAATGGATTCCGGGTAACACGGATTGCTTCTACCGGGGGATTTTTCCGCCGCGGCTCAACAACGCTGATGATTGGCGTGGAAGAAAATAAGGTGGATGAAGCGATCAAGCTGATCCGGGAAACTTGTGGGCCGGTTACAGACCCCGGAGTGAAGCGGGCAACGCTTTTTGTTCTGGATGTGGCGCAATTTACCCAGGTATGACGGGTGGGAGTGGCTCCTTAAATACCTCGACCTGGTAGGTGAAAACCTCCAGCGGTTTTTGTAACCAAATATCCGGCGGGGACCCCATTTTCAGACAGAGGTGACTTAAAAAATCCGCTGGCTCCGGAATTTTTTGCCACACCTGAGGTAAGAAAGTCGCCCGGCGGAGGCCGTCTTTAACAATCAATCCAATACCGGGATGAACCAGTTGAAGCAAATCCGCAGGTTTATCGTATTCGATCCGCTGAGGAGGCGTAAGGCGCGAGATTTCTATCTGTATTTTACTCAATTCGTTTGGAGAAACAGGTGGGAACCGGTAATCCTGGAATGCCGCGGCAATCGTATGCTCCATGACATCCATCACCAATGATTGATATGGCTCAATGGCACCGATACAACCGCGCAGCTCTCCGTCGAGAGTCAAGGTAATAAAAACTGAGCCGTAGGTAAGCAGATTGGGCGAGAGCGAATTCAGCTCCAGCTCCGGAAGAGATTCCCGCCTCACAGCTGCTTCCAGTGTCTGGCGAGAAATTTTTAATAATAACGACTGCTCATCAAGGGTCAAAGCTTCGGGCATTATTCTTGCAGCCTGCGGTAAGCCCGGTTGTAATAAATCAAGGGCCCCGCGTTATTATTGTCTTTGGTTGCCAGGATCTCTCCGATGAAAATTGTGTGGCTGGCAAAATCGACGCGGTTGATAATTTTACAGTCGAAATATGCCAGACCACCCACAATGAAAGGAGCGCCAGTTACGAGAGTTTCGGTTTGCAGACCAGCAAAACGATCTTCCTCATCCGGCGTGTGGCCTGCAAAACGCTCTGAGATATATTGTTGGTCTTCAGACAGGATGGTTATGGCAAAACATCCAGATTTTTCCGCCAGTTTATACGTACGGGCATCTTTTTGAATGGAGGCAAGCACCATTGGAGGGTCCAACGTGACCGAGGTAAAAGAACTTACTGTCATTCCATGTTTGATTTCTGCATGTTGGGCAGCAAAGATAGCGAGACCCGTTGCCCAATGTCGCATGGCCTGGCGGACTGCATCCGGATCGACACTCATTTGATAGCCTCCTGTTTAGATCTCATCCATTTACGAATATGTTATTTGTAAGCGTTTCCAATTATATCCTGCTCGTTCGGAACTTATGAAAATATCCATAACCATGCACCGACTGTTTTGCCACTTGTCATCTATGCGCAACTTTGGTAGTATCTTCAAAACATGAGAGAAAACATTCCCCAAACCTTCCCGCAACCACGCGGACCGATCAGCAGTTTATTCTTTCAGCTGCAAATGGTTTTTATCGTGGCTTTTCTGGTTGCTACTTTATTTACCGCAGCCACTCCGTCTGGTTTGATTCCCAGCAATATCAGCGATTTAGCGCAGAATGCCCCGCTCCAGCCGGACACTTCCCAGGAACAAGCCAACCAGCCGCCCTTATCCAGCCAACCACGGATAGGTATCGTCGCCGGGCATTGGGGGAACGACTCTGGTGCAGTTTGCCAGGATGGATTGACGGAACTGGAAATTAATTTGAGCGTTGCCACTCTGGTCAAACAGCAACTCAATGACCTGGGGTATGAGGTTGATTTGTTGAAGGAATTCGATCCTCTGCTGGAAGATTATTACGCCAACGCGCTGGTTTCTATTCATGCGGATTCGTGTGAATATGTAAATGACCAGGCCACGGGGTTTAAGGTCGCAGCGGCATTGCGCAGCCGGCAAACCCAGAACGACCGCGCCAACCGCCTGACAGCCTGCTTGCGAGCACGTTATCAGGAAGCTACCGGGTTGGCATTGCATAACAGCGTCACCAATGATATGACGCTTTATCATGCATTCGACGAAATCAGTGCAGATACGATCGCAGCCATAATCGAGGTCGGGTTTTTAAACCTCGATCGCCAGATCCTTACTCAATCGCAGGATAAAATTGCCGATGGTGTGGTGCGTGGGATATTGTGCTACCTGAACAACGAAGATGTTAATACCGGTAATTAATCTCCTTCGCTAATGAGCGAGAAAACAAAAAAATGACCGAGCCAGAGTCCGCTGCTCAACATGCTGTTAAACAGGCCTGGAAAGCCTTGCAGCGCGGCGAGAGCCGGAATGCGCGCCGTTGGTGTGAAATAGCGCTGCGTGAAGACCCGTCTCGGGAGGAACCGTGGCTGATTCTGGCTGCTCTGGCCTCGCCGCGGGCCAGCCTGGTGTATATCGAGAGAGCCTTACAACTTTATCCGCAGAGCAAGCGAGCGCGGCAAGCGCGACATTGGGCGATCCAACGTTTACGCAAACACCAACCCAACCGGGTTCGAAAAACTGAAAAACCAGTTTCTCCGCCTGCCGTCCCGCCTCGCATAAAACCAAAGCAGGCGCCTCCCCTACTATGGGCTGGCATCGTAGTGAGTTGTGTCCTGCTTGTTGTAACTGCCTGGTTCGCGCTGCCGGTACTGACCAGTGCAGGCGGGAAAAGCAGCATGGGCTTACCGGCCGCAGCGCTGGCGCTGGTAAAGCCCAGCCTGACGCCAACCTCCACAGCCACACCCACGCAAACCGCGACCCCCACTTACACTCCGACGCCTACGTTGACTCCAACCGAAACCCCGACCGCCACACCTACGGAAACGCCATTACCAACCGATACCCCGCTCCCCACCGAGCCGCCACCCGAGGAGGAAGAGGATAATACCCAATCAAACGTCTGGGTCCCCGATGGCATCGGCAAGAAAGAACCCTGGATAGATGTGGATCTTACCAATCAGCGGGTACATGCTTATGAGGGGAAAAAGCGGCTAAAAACATTTGTCGTTTCCACGGGCACATGGCGAACGCCTACTGTCACCGGACAATATCAGATTTACGTCAAATACCGTTATGCCGATATGGCTGGCCCGGGTTATTATCTGCCCGACGTACCGTATGTGATGTATTTTTATCGAGGCTACGGTCTCCACGGAACCTACTGGCACAATAACTTTGGTACGCCCATGAGCCACGGTTGTGTGAATTTAACCATCGAAGATTCGGGCTGGATATTCGAGTGGGCTTCAGTCGGCACTCTGGTCAATATCCATTATTAAGCTGTTAATCGCTGAACAGAATGACACAAAACAACCAGACCCAAGGAGAACTATCTCGGCGTAACTTTTTTCACCTGACAGGGATCGGCCTGTTAGGTTTGATCTGGCCGCGTCAAAAAAGTAAGCTGCAATTATCCATCCCGGAGCAGCAGGGGCGGGTTATCCCTCCAACCCTTAAAATTTATCAGACGCCATCGCTAAACAGTAAGCAAGTGAACCAATATCCCCAGGACACAGTATTAACCATCACGCATGTCACCATTGGGGATATCGAACCAGCTCATAATCGCGTCTGGTACCGGATTGGTGGAGAAGGTTACGCCCACTCCGGGGGCATTCAACCTGTGCAAACTTCCTTGAATGAACCGCAAGGGGAATTCCCTCGCTCAGGCTCCCTGGCAGAGGTTACCGTGCCTTACACGGATGCACATTACCATCCGGGCAGCGAATATCCCTTCGCTTATCGTTTGTATTATGAAACTACCCACTGGGTGGATAAAACCGTGGAAGATAAAGAAGGAAATGCCTGGTATCGCGTTCGCGAGGATAAATGGGATTTTATTTATTACCTAAGAGCAAGGCATGTTCGTGTTTATAAACCGGAAGACCTGCAACCCCTTGCGCCGGAAATCCCGGGCGACTTAAAACGCATCGAAGTCGATTTGGAGCGTCAGGTGGTGAGCGCTTATGAAGGAAACAGCCCGGTATTCATGACCCGCGCCGCCACCGGAGCCAAATTCAGCAACGGCACCTTTTCCACACCCTCCGGACGCCACATGACCTATCATAAACGCCCTTCGAGGCATATGGCGGCGGGTAACCTGGCTGCCAATGGATATGACCTGCCCGGGGTGCCCTGGGTTTGTTATATCACCGAAAAAGGGGTAGCTTTTCACGGAACATACTGGCATAACGATTTTGGCAGGCCGCGCAGCCATGGCTGCATCAATCTTTCGAGCCAGGCAGCCAAATGGCTGTATTTGTGGACGTTACCCATTGTTCCACCGGAAGAACAGCGGATCTATGAGAAATTTGGAACACGTGTCGATGTTTTTTAAGTCTTTCCCCGCGATTACACAAACAAAAAATGTCGCCAACAAGCAAGGTATATGAATTTCGTGAGTGCACCAATCCTGTCTGTCACTTGCGATTCCCTGCTCCTGGCAATTCGCCCCAGCGATTGATGTGTCCCATCTGTAAATTCAGGACGGTTTGCGTTGCTGAAATCCTGCTGGATATGGAAAACCCTCAACCTGGCATTGACCATGAAAAACCAGAATTTGCGCTCCTGCTGGACAATATTCGAAGCGCCTGGAATACAGGTTCGATGTTACGCACCGCGGATGGCGCCGGCATTCAGCGAGTTTATCTGTGTGGTATTACACCCACCCCCGAACATCCGCGTGTGGCACGAACCTCGCTCGGATCAGAACACAACCTGACCTGGAGCTGGCATCCAAATAGTATTCAGCTCGCAAATCGGTTAATCGCTGAAGGGAAACAACTCTGGGGATTGGAAGCCACGGCAGACGCCAGTCCCCTGCAATCCGTAAACCTGCTCCTCACCGACGACCCGGTAGTTCTGGTGGTAGGAAACGAAATTACCGGCATCGATCCGGATTTGCTGCACTTATGCAGCCGGGTAATCAGTTTACCAATGCAAGGCATTAAACGATCGCTCAACGTTGCAGTCGCTTTGGGGATCGCTGTTTATCATCTACTGATCGTATCCAGGCAAACTGCTGGAGATTATTCAATTAAGCCAGAAGAATAATCCGCTCTGCACTCAAGTGAATGGCCGCTCAACAAGGTAATTACGAATTCCCAACTTTCTGATAACCTTTCCGCCCGAATCAGTTTTACGAGTCAGTGATGCGTTAGATTTTCGTTAATTCGCTTTATCCGCCATAAGGAAAAACTTTCCCGATGGTAAACTCTACTTACGTAACAAATTATTGGTTTTCCTTTATATTGAGAACCCATGATGGCGAAAGCGATATTTGAAGGCCTGATCGTAGACGAATTTGACCAACCAGTGAGTGTGACCTATGTTGGTGAAGATCCGTGTTATGTAGTCAACGATCAGGGATTCTTAAGACATATTCTTTCAGTCGAAGTCGACCGCCAGGTACTCGATCAGATGGCGGAAATGATCCAGGGCAATGAGGAATTCCTGGCAGAGATGACTGCCCGTCAGCTCGGCCAGGAAGATATTTTTTCTAAGGCGATTATCGAGAAGCAATTAAAAAACGTAGATAGCTACCTGGAGAACTTACTTCAGGTGGGTATACCGGAAGAGGCCCGCGCCTATCTGGGCATGTTGGGATTTCAAATTCGCATCAATGTCCATGGCGAGGTGTTGGAAGTTCACCAACCGGGGGTGATTTCCCCTGAGGACGAATAACCCGGTTTGATTATTTTTGCCCCTCTACCAGCTGCCGTATTGTTGACTCCGCGTTTTTTTCGGCGATCAAAACCAACCTGTCTCCCTTTTCCAGACGGGTGTTGCCGCGAGGGATCATGACATTCCAACCGCGCCGCAGGGTCGTTACCAGGCAACCTTCTGGCCAGGGGATTTCAGCCAAAGTTTTTCCCTC
>JAGUYX010000297.1 GCA_020061145.1 Anaerolineales bacterium
AACTGGTTAATGGGGAGAAGCGATTGGCGAGCATCCACTGAGCGGGACTTATGAATGTTGGTGTTCTTAACCTGGCCCAAACGCCGCGGTTTTTCTTACCAACCACATTCTGTAAGTTAATCACCTGCCCGTCTCCCGGGGGTGAAACCTCTTGACTTTCCCGCGACTGGAGGGGTTATAAACAATACTCAGCCGGGCAGGGTAACCAGAACGCCCCGGATACTCTCACCGAGAATCAATTCTCGGGGGAGAAATGGTTGAAAAAACCCGGTAAATGAGGCGCGGCGTTATCGTCTATAATAAAGCCAGCTAGCCAGCCCTTTCGCCCCCGGAATCAAGCGCATGCCTTCCCCTCAGATTGTCCGCACCAGGCTTATCCCGCCTCGCAAGAGCCCCCGCACGCTTGAACGGCCGCGGGTCACCGCCGCCTTAAGCGAAGCGTTGCAGTACCGGCTCACCCTGCTCCAGGCCGGCGCCGGGTATGGCAAGTCTACGGCGTTGCTCTCCCTGCACGAAACCGGTTATCCCCTGATCTGGTACCAGATCAGCGAAGAAGACGCCGACCCGCTCGTTTTCCTGTTCAACCTGTGCCACGCAACCCAGCTGGCGTTGCCGGAGCTCGAGGAGCTGCCCATCGCCCGGCTGCAATCCTGGGAAGGCTCCTGGGGCCCGCTGCCAGCCAGGGAAATCGTCGATTTATACCTCAACGTCCTCGCCGCCAACCTGCAGCAACCGGTCCTGCTGGTGTTCGACGATGCCCACGCTGTAGCTCACTCCGTTGAAGTCAGCCTGCTTCTGGACCGCCTGGTCGGGTTGGCGCCGGCAGATTTGCACATCCTGCTGGCCGGCAGGCCGGCGCTCAAACTGCCCAACCTTTCCCGCTACCGTTCCCGGGGAGAGGCGCTTGTCCTCGATCAATCTTTGCTGGCCTTCAAACCGGATGAAATCCGCCAGTTATTCGAGGAAGTCTTCGCCTACGAGATCACTCCCGGCGAAGTCGAACAACTGCACGCCGCCACCGAAGGCTGGTCGATTACCCTGCACCTGATCTGGCAGAGTTTGCGCACCAATGTGGTCAGCACAATCGCTGAGGCGCTTTCCCACCAGGCAGCCTCGCTGGAAAGCCTGTTCGAGGTGCTCACCCAGGAGGTATTCACCAAACAGCCCGAAGACGTACAGCAGTTTCTGCGCGAGACGGCAGTCCTGGGCGAGATGACCGCCGAAGCGTGCGACGCCCTGCGCGGCAGGCGGGATAGCGCCGCCTTGCTGGCTTATTTGCGCCGCGAGGAGCTATTCATCGTCGATCTGGGGGACGAGCGTTTACGTTACCAGCATATTTTCCAGAACTTTTTGCAAATGCGCTCCAGCGAAAATGAGCGGAAAACCTGGCATCGCCTGGCGGCGCGCTATTTCCAGGAGCGTGACGCGCTGGACACCGCCATTTACCACTTCTTGCAGGCCCAGGAGGTCAGCCAGGCAGCCGAAATTTTGAGCTTCTATGGGCCCGGTCTGCTGGTCAAGGGGCGCCTGGACACGCTCGCCGCTTACCTGGATGCCCTGCCTCCCGAAACGCTTTCCCAGCACCCGATCCTGCTCACTTTGCTGGCCGACCTGGCGCGCCTGCACAGCCGTTTTCAGGAGGCGCTGGGCTGGTATAAGCAGGCGGAAGAGATTTTCCGGGCGAACGGCTCGATCAGCGGGGTGGCGCGGGCCTTGCGCGGGCAGGCCCGGGTTTATCTGGATACCGTGGATCCCAGCCGGGCGGAAGATCTGCTCCAGCAGGCGCTGCGCATCAGCGATGGGATTGCCGACCGTGAATCTCAGGTGCGCCTGTACGCGCTGCTGGCGGAGAATAAGCTCAACGCCGGTAAGCTGGAAGAAGCCGAACGCCTGCGGCAACGCGCCCAGGCGTTGCAGCATGAAGGCCCCTCCGACTCGCAGTTGATGATGCGCGTGTTATTGCGCACCGGCCGGCTGGAAGAAGCGCGCCGGCAGCTGGTCGCCATTGCTGAAACCGAACGCCAGCAGCCCATCCGCACCCCGCGCGCCCACCGGGAAACGCTGCTGATCCTGTCCATTGTGTATTCGTTTATGGGCGAGGCGGGGGAAGCTTATCACACTGCGGTAGAAGGCACCCGGCGGGGTATCGAGCTGGATTCGCCTTTCGTGACCGCCGTCGGCCATATGCGCCAGGGACATGCGCTCATGCTGCTGCCCGGCGCAGACCGGTACGCCGAGGCGCAACAACAATTCGAGCGCGCCATAAAAATCAGCCAGGAGCTGGATACTCCGCGCCTGCGCGTGGAAGCCCGCTGGGGGTTATGCCGGGTGTTCGGTTACCGGGGGGATCTGACCAGAGCCATGCAGGAAGCCCAGGAAGCGATCTACATCGCCAACCAGACGGGCGACGACTGGATCGCCTCGATCTGCCGCCTGACCATGGGCGCCAGCCTGGTGCTGGCGGATCGTTATGAGGCGGCCTCCGATTGGCTGGAGCAGGCCATCCGCGGTTTTCGGGATTGCAACGACCCCTTTGGCGCCCTGGTCGGCCGGTTGTGGGTCTGTCTTTCCCTGTTCCTCCAGGGGGATCGCCCGGGTCTGAGCCAGATTTTGCCCGAAGTGCTGGTTACCTGCAGCCTGCTGGGTTACGATTATCTCTTTACCCGGCAAACCCTGCTGGGCCCGCCGGATGAACGCCGCTTGATTCCTTTATTAATCCTGGCGCGTGAGGCGGGTTGGGAAGCCGCTTATGCCTCGCGCTTATTGAGCCAGCTTAACCTGCCCAATATTTCCCTGCATCCCGGCTACCAGTTACGCGTGCAAACCCTGGGCGGCTTCCACGTCTGGCGCGGCGCGCTGCCCATACCTGCCCGCGGCTGGCAGCGGGAAAAAGCCCGCCACCTGTTCCAGTTGTTGTTAACTTACCGCAGTTCTCCCCTGGACCGCGAGCAAATTTTGGCGCTGCTCTGGCCGGGCGTGGACGCCGAAAGCGCCGGGCGGAATTTTAAAGCCGCCCTGAATACGCTTTACCAGGTATTGGAGCCCAAACGCCGCCCGGGCAACGAGTCGGCGTATATCCTCCGGGAAGGCAATGTCTATGCATTGCGCCCGGAAGCTGACCTGTGGCTGGATGCGGCTGAATTCGAAAGCGCCTGCCAGGAAGGGCACGCCTTGCTGAGCAGCCAGCCCGAACAGGCCCTGGAGCGGTTCGACCGGGCGCTCCAGCTTTACCAGGGGGAATACCTGCCGGATGCGCGTTATGAAACCTGGGCCGCCGCCGAGCGCGAACGCCTGGCGGTGTTATTCCTGCGCGCCGCAGACGCGCTGTGCGAGCTGTATTTCGAAGCCGGGCGGTTCGACGAGCTGATCGCCACCTGCCAGACGATCCTGCAACACGACAACTGCTGGGAGCGGGCGTATCGTTACCTGATGCTCGGCTTCAGCCGCCGCGGCGACCATGCTGGTGTGGCGCGCACCTTCCTGCGCTGCCAGACCATATTAAAGGAAGAGCTGGACGTCTCGCCTGCGCCCGAAACCCTGGCCCTCTACAATCGCCTGATCGGAAAATAACGCCGCCGCCCTGTAACTGCCCTGTAACGGTTGCCTGTTATCTTTAAATCCGTAACCGCTTGAATTGGCCAGTAAATGAGACGCCAGCATGGATGAAGCGATCGAAATATCTTCTTTTGTCTTGCGCTTTGTGCGCGCCACCTCCCCCGAAGGCGCGG
>JAGUYX010000260.1 GCA_020061145.1 Anaerolineales bacterium
CCTGGTCAGCGGCCCCGTACCGCTGATCCCACGCTGGGCGCTGGGCAACTGGTGGAGCCGCTTCTGGCGATATTCCCAGGCGGAGTTGGGCAGGCTGATCCTCGATTTTAAAGCGCACGGCGTACCCCTGGGGGTGTGCATTATCGATATGGATTGGCACATTACCCAGACCGGCAATGCCTGCACCGGTTGGACGGGATACACCTGGAACCGTGAACTTTTTCCCGACCCACCCGGTTTTCTGAGCTTCTTACACTCCCTTGGCCTGAAAACCGCGCTAAATTTGCACCCCGCAGAGGGGATTCACCCGCATGAAGAAGCATATCCGCAAATGGCGCAGGCGATGGACATCGACCCGGAGACGGAGTTACCCGTTGAGTTTGACCCCACCAACCCCGATTTTGTAAAACCCTACCTGGAATATTTGCATCATCCCCTCGAAGCCCAGGGTGTGGATTTCTGGTGGATGGACTGGCAGCAGGGTAATCCCACCCGCCTGCCGGGGCTGAACCTGCTCTGGTGGATCAATCACCTGCACTTCCTGGACCTGGGGCGTGATGGTGTAAAACGTCCGTTTATCTTCTCGCGTTGGGGTGGGTTGGGCAACCATCGTTACCCCATCGGTTTCTCCGGGGATACGCATGTCACCTGGGAGTCCCTGGCGTTCCAACCCTACTTCACCGCCACTGCCGCCAATGTGGGCTATTCCTGGTGGAGCCATGACATCGGCGGGCATATGATGGGTTTTGAATCGCCGGAATTATTCGCACGTTGGGTGCAATTTGGCGTGTTCAGCCCCATTCTGCGCCTGCATTCCACCGCCAACCCCTACCATGAACGGCTGCCCTGGGGTTATGACGCCGAAACCGAGCGTGTCGCCAGAAACGCCATGCGCCTGCGCCATCGCCTGATTCCCTATCTTTACACCTCCGCCTGGCGTAATACCCGCCACGGAGAAGCCCTGGTGCGGCCATTGTATTACCAGGCGCCCGACCGGGAAGAAGCGTATGCCAATCCCGAAGCTTACCTGTTTGGTCCCGGGCTGCTGGCTGCTCCATTTACCTCGCCTGCCAGCCTGGAAACCGGTCTGAGCCGCCAGGTTGTCTGGCTGCCGGAAGGCGATTGGTATGGCTTTTTCGATGGAAATTATTATGCCGGGAATGCCTGGCATGCCCTTTATGGACGGCTGGAAGACATCCCGCTATTTGCCCGGAGCGGTGCAATCATCCCGCTGGGGCCCGATTTGGATTGGGGCGGGCTGGAAAACCCGGCCGAACTGGAGCTCCATATTTTTCCCGGCGATGGCGATTTCGAATTATATGAAGATGACGGTCAAACCCAGGCTTACCGGCAGGGCGCCCAGGTTTTTACGCGTTTTTCCCAGGAATGGACTGAAAACCAGGCCGTGTTTCACATCCATCCGGCGCAGGGTCAGCTCGACTTGTCGCCGGAAACGCGCCGGTACCGGTTGATTTTTGTCGCCCTGAACCGCCCGCAAACGGTGCAGGTCAGCCTGGATGGCGCGCCAATCCAGGCGGAGTGGCGTTATGACGACCGGCTCCACCGGTTGGTGATCGAAAAGATTCCCCTGGCTCCCACCCGGCCGCTGGAAGTGCGTATCCAGGCGCAGGATACCCTCCGGCGGCATGATGCCGGTCTGGTAACGCGCCTGGAGCGAATGTTACGTTCTTTTTATATGGAAACCGAAGCCAGGCGCTCGGTGGCGCATGGGTTGGAGCAGCTGGTGAAACAGCCTGCTTTACTGGGAGCCGCCAGCGGTGCGTTGACCCTGGCACAACGCCGCGCCCTGCTGGAAGTGGCGACCGGCTGCGGGCTGCACGAATCGCGGGTGAGCGGTGAGACGTTCTGGGTATTATGGAATAACGAAGAACGCAGCGATTTTACCTGGCTGCTGGCGCGAGAGCGACAAAAAGTGTGGTGGGATGCTAAGCGCTTCCGCGGCTCGGGGGAAGTGGCGCCTCGCTCCCTGGTGCTCCGCCCGGCATCGGATCCCAAGGATCGCTGGGTATTACGCGCCGGCTTTGGGCGCATCTGCGAGGTGGAGCTGTCTTACCCTGTAAAAAGCTGAGTTTTGCTTCAGCCATCTGATCAAATTTCGATTTATCGCGGTAAAATACGCTTAATTCCACCGACCGCTATCCGCCCGGATTTGCCGTGCAAACCGGAACAGAACCCAAACCGGCGGTGAGAAAATCCCAAGCCATTCGGCCCCTACCCAGGAAAGGAGGGTACCGTGTCTACCAATTCCCCAACCCTTACTGCACAATCCACGCCGGCCCGTCGAGTCACAATTCTCGACGTGAAGCGCAAAAAACAACAGGGCGAGCCGCTCACCATGTTAACTGCTTACGATTACCCCGGCGCGCTGGCGGTCGACCAGGCCGGGATCGATCTGATCCTTGTGGGCGATTCCCTCGGCATGGTGGTACTGGGTTATGAAAACACCCTGCCGGTCACCATGGACGAAATGATCCATCACTGCAAGGCGGTGGCGCGTGGCGCCAAACGCGCCCTGTTAATCGGCGATATGCCATTTATGTCTTACCAGGCTTCGCTCGAAGAAGCGGTGCGCAACGCCGGTCGTTTCCTGCAGGAAGGCGGAATGCAGGCGGTCAAACTCGAAGGTGGGCGAGAACGCGCTCAGGCCATCCAGACCATGGTAGCAGCCGGTATTCCGGTGATGGGCCATCTGGGCCTGACCCCGCAGAGCGTTTCTCAGTTAGGCGGCTTCAAGCCCCAGGGGCGCGATCGCCAGGCGGCGCGCAGGCTGGTGGAAGATGCCCTGGCGCTGCAGGATGCAGGTATTTTCAGCCTGGTGCTCGAATCCGTGCCTGCCGAGCTGGCTGCCTGGCTTTCTCA
>JAGUYX010000046.1 GCA_020061145.1 Anaerolineales bacterium
GCTTTTTGGAGCGGCGGTTTGCCGAGTTGCGTTATATGCTCGAGGAAGAAGCAATTCCCCCCGAAGCCTTTGTCAACCGCCTGCAAAGTCAATTGCAAACCATGAACCAGCTGGCAGCCGGCTTGAATGACCTGGACATGCACCAGGCTTTGCTGCGTTACCAGCAGATGCTCCAGCAACAGTCCATGTTCATGCAAGGGCTCGACCCGGAAGCTGCCACCCCTGTCCAGGCTCAAGTACGCACTCAAATTCAGGAACAACTCCGCCTGCAACTTGCCTTTTGCGAGGCCGGCTTACAGGACCCGCAGTTATTCCGTGATCGAGTGATGTTGGGAGAAAATGGCCTGGCGGAACCGCCCTCCATGGAACCCGGAACCGGGCCGGTGGAAACGCCGGTGATGAACCAGGCCGGTCCGGGCGCTGAGCAGGGCAAGGGCGACAGCACCCCTAAGCCCTCTGAAGACGCCGGACCCCAACCCGAGTCTGGCCCAGGCCCTGAGGCAGGCGCCGGACCGGAAGCCGGACCTGGTCCGCAAACCGACTACGGTAATGATGGCTCCGCGGGCGGGAGCAATGAAGGCGGGAATGATTCAGGCGGCGGAGAAGGCGGCAGATAAAAAATATCCGGGCAGGCTACCCGGCGGCACCCAGAATATCCTCCTTACCGTTGCTTCCTCTCGGACCTGGCGGATTTCGAAGGTTTCTGCCGCGCCGGACCCACCCGGACACGGGGTCATTATACCTCACCCACGATCGACCGCCAATCGAATCAGCGCGGCACCTGGTCTTTGCCGTAAATCACGCCCCCCACGATGATCGACACCAGGATGAATGCCCCAATGATCAGATCAATGCTGCCGGCTTGCAATTCAGCCGGGTCTGGGGGTTGCGGGTAAGGGTAAGGAGTCACTTCGGACACGACATACGGCAGCCGGATAATCGCCTCGACCTGCGGGGTAGCTGTGAGGGCGGTCGCGGATTGGAATTCTTCCAGACGATTAATCCCCGCTATTACGATCGCCGCCAGACCTAAAACCAGGGCGATCAGCATCAGGTTACGAGACAGGCGTTCCCGCACGGGAAAAATTCCTTCCGCATAAAAAGCATGATAGCCAAGTGTATCACAATCAAAAAGCCTGCTGGCAAACACCAGCAGGCTCATGATTTTTCAGGTTTGCCGTCAGCGATTACGGGATGAAAATAAAACGCCCACCAGAATGACCAGAATCAGCGCACCCACCCAGATTGCCCAGCTCACCCCCGGCTGGACCGGCAAAGCGGTTTGTTGTTCGCCGGATTGCGGCGCTCCGTTGGCTGCTTCGAGGGTCAGAATAAAGGCGGTCAGATCGTCGATCTCCTGATCGGTGAGGGGACCGCCATTCGCCTGGCTCCAGGCGGGCATGGGGCTTCCCGCCACACCATTCATGATCACATTTCGCACGGAGAGATCCGGACGAATGGAAGGCCAGTTTCTTTCCAGGGTCGCTCCAATTCTGCCTTCACCGTTGACGCCATGGCATACCACACAATTGGCGTCATATAACACCGCGCCATTGTTGGGATCTCCCGACACTTCCGGGATCGGCTCGAGCGTGGGCCGGCGTGTGGGGCTGGGGCCGGCTTCAACCGCCGGCGCTCCGCCGGTCTGCCAGCTCAGGATGAAATACACCAGATCGTCGATCTGGTCTTCGCTTAAAGGTCCCCCGTTTGCCTGGCTCCAGGGAGGCATGGCGGTGCCCGGAATGCCGTTCTCGATTGTATTCTGGACGGTCAGGTCGGGACGGATCGAAGGCCAGTTGCGCGCCAGGGTGGCGCCAACCCGCCCCTCGCCATCCGGTCCATGGCAGACCGCGCAATTTTCCTGGTAGAGCCGGGCGCCGCGGTCCAGTTTTTCCTGATCGATCTCCTCTTGAGCACGAACCAGAAATGCGCTGAAGTACAACGAGACAGCCCCCAGGATGAACAGGACTGCCAGGAACCAGGCGCTTCGTTTTATGCAGGGCATGGGCTTTTCACCTTCTCACCTCCAACCGGCAGGAATAGCGCCTGCCGGAGGAGGTGACAGTCCTTCCTTATCTCAAACTGAGCATATAGGCGATCAAATCCGCCAACTGCTGGGCGGTGATCTTCTCGCCATAATCCTGGGGCATGAGGTTTTCCAGGAAACCTTCCACCACATAGGCATTGGGCAATACCGTCGATTCGAACAGATACTGGCTGGCATCCACGGCATTACCCGTGTAATCCGCCTGCTGGAAACGCTGTTCGGCGCGTGCCCCGACGCCCGGTTCGGTATCGGTTGGCATCCAGCCCGGACCGACCGGTTGAGCGACATGGCAGCCCGTGCAACCCTGGGCAATCGCCAGCTGCTCGCCTCGAGCTGCGTCACCCTCCGGCAGTTCCAGGGTAATATCCACCCCAACGCCATCGATGGGTTCCTCGGTCACATCCGGCTGGCGCAGCGCTTCCTCTTCCCAATTCAGGACGTAAGCCACCAGATTGTCGATTTCGTCTCTACGGAACGGCCCGCCGTATTCTTCGGACCAGCTCGGCATCGCCGGGCGTCCACCGCCGACATATAAATCTGGACGGGTGGAAACCACCCTGCCCGCTGAAATGGTGGAACGGATGTAATCCTCCATGCTGCCCGCCCAGCCCACTTCTTCCAAACGGGTGGCGAAGAAAGCTTTGGAGTTCAACGCCGGCGCCAGATTGGGTACTCCCTGCCCCTGGGGTCCATGGCAGCCAGCACACGCCTGGCTGAACAAACTGGCTCCCTGTTCGATGGATTTGGCCTGCTGCTCGACCGTCCATTCCGCCATCCGGGATTCTTCGTTGAACCCGGCATACATGAAGAGAGCCAGGGTAAGCACAGTAAATAAGGTGCCTAAGAAAATCTCAAGTTGAATGCGCATGGATGGGTGACCCTCCTCGTTTTGGTTTAGTGCTCACGTGGCCGATTGCGGTGGAGGAAATATTCATGAAACTGGGTTTTGCGGGTGCCATCTTCCGGGTCATCCCAGAGAATCCGCAAAGTAACCTTCTTGAGATCGGTTTGCCAGTCTTCAATCACCATCACCGCTTCCGCATTGGGCAGGTCACCCAATTCCTCCGCCAGATGAATGCGTTCACTGTATTCGGCGAAAACCGCGCCCAGATTCGGCGGCAGCGTTTCCGGATCCGTCTCTCCGACAACATAGGTTCCGGCAACCAGTTCGTCGTACGGGATCGCCCGCAATTCGCCAATGCCTTCCTCCGGCGCAAGGTCCTGCATAATCCGTGTGGCAGCCGGCGTTTCGATTCCAAATTGAGGTAAGCCGGCATAAGTGAGCACCATCAGCGCCACCACCGAAAGCA
>JAGUYX010000159.1 GCA_020061145.1 Anaerolineales bacterium
CCATAAGGTCAATCAGGTTTCAGCGGGTACGATCAGGCTTCGTAAACAACCGTACACCCATAGGGTGGTGTTTGGATGGGATCAGGATCTTTTCCGGACAGGACAGCCTTCACCGCCTCGATGGCATAGGTATGTTTGGATTGGCGCTGGCGAAAGGTAACGTCATCATAAGCCCCCTGGTATCGCAAAATCCCATGTGCATCGATCACAAAGATATGCGGCGTGGTCACGGCGCCGTATTTTTTCGCCACCTGCTGCTCCTGGTCGAGTAAAACCAGCGGCATATTTCGTTCATCTGCGACCCGACGGATCAATGCCAGGTTTTCATTGGCGTTGGAAGCGACCGGCAACAATTGAACCCGGCCTACCCATTCTTTGCAGGCTGCCAATATACCTTCATCTGCCCGCCTGGCCCAGGGACATTCCGCCGACCAAAAATTGACGATTACGACTCTGCCCAGATAATCGCTCAGGCGATGCAGATTCCCGTGCAAATCTGGCAATGCGAAATCCGGAGCCGGTGAATTTATGTGAATCAGGGGATCCATACAGGTGCAAAACCTCCAATTACCAATTGCTCTACCTGGCTTCCATCCGCTTTCATGCGCCAGATTTCCAGCGGTGCCGAGAGATTGGTCTGGTTCGTACGTACGTATACAATTTGCGAACTATCCTGACTCCAGTTGAAGCCGGTGTGGTTATAGAAAGGATCATCCGTCAGAAGGGATTCCTGGTTACCGTCTAACTGCATGCTCCATATCTGCCTGCCAGGCGTCCAGCGGGACGGATCCAGATATTTTCGGGCAAATATCAGGAGCGAGCCATCCGGGGAGGGCGCTGGCGAGGTGTCTTCCAGGGTCTGTTCTTGAGTCAGATCGATCACCTGACGATTTTCAAGCTGATAATTCAACAAATGGCTGGTAGGCATCGATTCCAGATCGCCAGTCGCGCCAACGTAAGCATTTGGAATGAGGTAAATTTCCGGTGCAATAAAACCGGAACCATCTGCTAACCAGGCGCCCGGCTCACCCGTCAGGTTGGGAACCCGGTGCTCTTCTCCGCTTTCCGGATTCCAGAGGATATATTGTTGCCCGCCTTCATCGTAATATGCCAGCCAGCCATTTGAAGACCAGGCCGGCAGGCGAGTGGTTAACGCGGATTCATTTACCGGTCGCTCTTCACCTTCGGGGAGCGTTTTGATCCATACCTGAGGAACACTGCGTATACCGCCTTCCAACGACAGGCGTTCATACGCCAGATAACGCCCATCCGGGGAAATGCGTGGTTCGCCGCAAACAGCCTGAGTGCAGGTCACCACAGTACGGTTTTCGCCGGTGTACCGGTCATAACGGTAGAGGGTTCCCCCTGCGCTGGCATAATAAATCATCCTGCCATCCGAAGTTACAGAATAACCGCTGATACCCCCTGGCGTACTGATCAACCTTTCGGGTAAGCCGCCGTCTGGGTCTAAAATATACAAATCAGCCGGACCGCTGGTGGGATACAGGTAGGCGATTAATCGCGGAGAAACCTGGAATTCCATATTATTTGTGCGCAGCAAAGGTAATGGGAGCCAGGAAGCGGACCGGGCGCCGCTTTCCAGTGACAGGCGAATCTGCTCGCCAGCCGGCCATAATACCTCCGGTTGGAAAACCAGGGTAGTCCCTTCCCAGGAAATTACACCGGGGATGGGGGGGTCCAGGGTCAGTCGTTGCTCGACGGTATCTGTCTGCATGGGCTGGGAAAACGTAACCCGTAGTGCAGCCCCAGCCTGCAAGGCGTCATCCGGTGCTGGCGATATTGCCACCACGCGGGGTGAGAATAAGATTACTCCCAGAGCAACCAGGCCAGAAAGCAGAAAAATAAACAAGACTAAGCGAATCCACAAAGACTTCATGGCACAGATTATAACTGAGGCAATCCAGTTGCCTGGCTGGAGGTTTGTCCCAAATGGAACAAGGGGGATATTCTGATGATAGAATACGCAGTTATGAGACGCTGGCAATTCTGGCTGGGAGTGATCATCAGCATCGTGTTTTTATACCTTGCCCTGCGTGGTCTGCACTTAGGCGAGGTATGGGAGCAGGTGCAGGCAGCCAATTACTGGTGGCTGATCCCGGGCATACTGGTTTATTTTCTGGCGGTGTGGGCGCGTGCCTGGCGTTGGCATTACCTGCTGCGCCCGATTAAAGCGGTCCCCACCCGGGTGATGTTTCCGGTGGTATGCATCGGCTACATGGGCAACAATATTTACCCGGCGCGCGCAGGCGAAGTGCTGCGTGCGGTGATCCTCAAACAACAGGAGGAGGTGCCGGTATCGGCTTCACTGGCGACTATCATCGTCGAGCGGATCTTCGATGGTGTGGTCATGCTGGGATTTATCTTCGTCAATTTGGGAGAGTTGGCGCGCCTGACTGACGGGGCAGATGTAATTGGTCAGGCAAGCATTCAGCAGATTGCCATTCTGGGTACCCTGGCATTTGGGGGTGCTTTGCTGGTTTTTTTCCTGGTAGCAATTTTCCCACTCCAGGCAAGCAAGGTGATAACCGTGCTATCCAACCACCTGGTGCCGGAACGCTGGCGGGCGAAGGTACTTGGTATCTCCCAGCGATTCCTCGGCGGTTTACAATCTTTGCGCTCGCCCCGCGATGTAATGATGGTTTTCGTCACCTCGGTTGTAATCTGGTTGTTGGAAACCGGGAAATACTGGTTTGTAATGCATGCCTTCCCCTTTGAAGTCTCCTTCTTTACCCTGATGTTAATGAATGGCGTGGTCAACCTGGCAACGACAATTCCTTCTGCGCCAGGATACATCGGCACATTTGACGCCCCTGGTATCGCTGTTCTGGCGGCCTACGGCGTGGAACGGGCAATCGCCGCCGGGTATACCCTGGTTTTACATGTGGCTTTATGGGTGCCGATTACCGCCCTGGGCGCTTATTATCTGGCCCAGGAAGGCGTCCGCTGGTCGGAGGCGCAAGCTCAATTAAAGGGAGAAGGCGCCCAACCATGAGCCAATTGAAGTCACTGCGTAAAGGCTGAACAACGATGAAAATTGCCGTGATCGGCGCCGGGATTGGGGGATTGTCCGCCGCCTACGATCTGTTAAATGCCGGTCATTCCGTCACAATTTATGAATCTGCCAAAACCCCCGGTGGTCTGGCATCTGGTTTTAAGGAACCACACTGGGATTGGACTGTGGAGAAGTATTACCACCATTGGTTTCAAACTGACCGGCATATCCTGGGGTTGATTCAGGAACTCGGATTGCAGGATAAGGTGCTTTTTCCCCGCCCAAAAACGGTTATGTACCATGAAGGTCGTTTTTATCCCTTCGATTCGATCCCTGCGGCCTTGATGTTCCCCGGGCTGGGGTGGGGTATTCATAAAATCCGCTTCGGCCTGGTTGGCCTGTATTTGCGTCTGACGAACAACTGGCAGGCGCTGGAAAAATACACCGCCGATGAATGGATGCGGCACTGGGCGGGTGAATATGTCTACAGGACCATGTGGGAACCTCTGCTGGTGGGGAAATTTGGACCATACTATAAACAGGTGAACATGGCCTGGTTGTGGGCACGTTTGAAAGCCCGCACCACGCGCCTGGGAGCTTACGAGGGCGGCTTCCAATCCTTTGCGGATACCTTCGCCCATTTGTTGACCCAACGCGGAGTAAAAATCCGCTATTCAACACCGGTAAATGAGATCCGTCCCCTGCCCGAAAATGGCCTGATGGTCTATGGCCCGGATAGCGGAGAGGTTTACGATCGCTGCCTGGTAACGCTCTCGCCCAGTTTGCTGGCGCGTATGGTGCCTGACCTGCCAGAGTCGTATTTAAAGGGTTTGCTGGGGTTGAAAAGCATGGGGGCGGTGGTTATGTTGCTTTCGCTCAAAAACCAATTTTCACCGGAGGGTTATTACTGGTATAACCTGCCCAAATCGGCAGGGTTTCCCTTCCTGGCGCTGGTAGAACATACCAATTTTGTCTCTCCGCAACATTTCGGGGGCGAACACCTGGTGTATTGTGGAGATTACCTGGTCACCGATCACGAATACTTTTCCCTTTCTCAGGATGAATTGTTGGAGCGGTTTCTACCGGCATTGCCGCGCTTCAACCCCGCCTTCAAACCAGATTGGGTGCAAAACACCTGGTTGTTCCGCACCAACTACGCTCAGCCTGTTCCACTTCGCAACCATTCAGAGAATATTCCCACCATCCAAACGCCCATTCCGGGGTTGTATTTCGCCAGCATGAGCCAGGTATATCCATGGGACAGGGGAACCAATTTTGCCGTAGAGATCGGGCGCCGCGCTGCCCGCCTGATGCTGGAGAACCAGTAAACACACTAGATCTGGCAGGGTACCGGGATGGATCTGGCAGCTTTGCAAGCCTTGTTAAACACCACGTTGGGGGAAGCCGCCTTGCAAGAAGCCAGCCGGCTCCAACCGCAAGAAAAAGACTACCTCAGCCATTATCAGGTGTTGAGCCGTCGGTTTCCACCCGATATCGCTCACGCCGCACTGGAAACCGCCATCCTGAGACAGGAGGCGAGGGTCAAATTCAGCCAGGCGAAGCGTATGTTTTTCACACGCTCTGCCCTTGAGCAGGCTTCCAGCGAGGTGATTTCTTTTTACCGGGCAAAGCGTTTTAGCGGTTTTTCTCGCCTGCTCGATCTGGGTTGTTCGATCGGCAGCGATGCCCTGGCATTGGCCCAATATGCACCGGTTGTGGGTATCGACCGCCAGTTGCTGCGTCTGGCGCTGGCGCAGGCTAACATTTCTGCACTTAAGCCCGCACACCCGGTTCATTTTATTCAAGCTGATTTGATGGACGCAATCCCTTTGAAGGGAAATAAAGATAAATGGGGGGCTTTTTTCGACCCCGGCCGGCGTACAGCGAGCCGGCGCATTCACACGGTGCGCGAATATCAGCCTCCCCTGGGTCTGTTGCGCCAATGGCTTACGGATATCCCCTCATTGGGGGTCAAAATTTCACCCGGCGTGAACCTGGCAGAGCTGACGGAATATGACGCGGAGGTCGAATTCATCTCCCTGGAGGGGAGACTCAAAGAAGCGGTTCTATGGTTTGGGCAATTAAAAACCGTCGCCCGGCGAGCTACCCTGCTTCCCATTGGCCTGACGATGATTCCCGGCGAGACAACCGAAGAAAGGCTGAGCGAACCTCTACGTTATCTGTACGAGCCCGACCCGGCGATCCTGCGCGCTGGCCTGGTCACCGACCTGGCCGCACAGTTGAACGCCTACCGGATGGATGAGGAGATTGCTTATCTCACCAGCGAAACTGCCCGGGAAACGCCTTTTGCCCGTCACTGGCAGATCGAGGATTGGTTTCCTTTCCAGCTAAAACGCCTGCGCAGTTATCTGCGCAGGCATCGGGTCGGGCATGTAGTGGTGAAGAAACGCGGTTCTCCCCTGGAGCCCGAAAAACTGGTCCAACAATTAAAGCTGACTGGCGACCAGCAGCGCGTGATTATCCTCACGCACCTGCGCGGTCGCCCGATCGTCATCGTATGCTTTCCCGCCGGGATCAATGGGATTTGAATATCGGCAGGTGCCCTAACGAGATAATTTGATTCCAGTCATTCGGATCCCCCTCGGTAAATATCGCCGCCTGACCGACTACCTTCGCCCCGGCTTTTTCCACCACTCTGCGCATCCCTTTTAAGGTAGAGCCGGTGCTGATCACATCATCCAGCAAGATCACCCGTTTATCCTTGATCAGCTCGTTGTCCTTTTCATCCAGGTAGAGCACCTGAGGTTTACCGGTGGTGATGGAAAGCGTTTCAGCGTACAGCGTTACGCCCATATAGGGTTTATAGTTTTTCCGGAGCACAATATAGGGTTTTTCCGTCGCGACAGATAACGCGTACGCCAGGGGAATGCTTTTGGCTTCTGCGGTAACCAGCGCATCATAGTCCAGATCAGCCAGTTTTTCCGCCAGGGCAACAGCGCAGGCCTGCACCAGTTCAGTGTCCCCTAAAATATTCAAGACGGCTATTCGGACGCCGGAGGCGACCTCGAACAAAGGCAGTTCGCGGTCTAATCCGGCAACCTGAACGCGATAGGTTTCACGCGGCTCGGTCATACATAACTTCCTTTCAGCGGGGCGAGGGTCAATTCACAGCCGGAAGGCTTGCTCCGATTATAGTCTTTTTCCAAACGTGTTGCTATAATCACAGGCATGCCGCCTGATCCTCACCGCCTCAGCACGCCAAAGGTTTATCTGGTTCTGGTCTGCGTGTTGTTCCTCACCGCGGGTTGCAGCGCTCTGGGAGATGCCTGGGGATCAGATGGGAGGGATTCTGGCTGGAATGCCTCCCCGCCCGCACATAATTCTCCAATTCAGGTTTATTTCAGCCAGCCCGGAAACCCTCAATTGAGCAACCTGCGTGGCGGTCCGGATGACCATCTGGCGACTGCAATCGATGAGGCACGGCTGAGTGTAGAGGTGGCAGTGCTCAGCCTGGATTTGTGGAGCCTGCGTGACTCACTGATTAATGCCCATCGTCGTGGAGTCCAGGTGAGGGTTGTGATGGACAATGAATACCTGGACAAACCGGAGGTAGAGGAGTTGGTCAAGGCCGGTATTCCCCTGCTCAGCGATAACCGCCCGGCATTGATGCATCATAAATTCGTGGTGCTCGATCGCCAGCTGGTCTGCACCGGCTCGATGAACTTCACCATCAATGATGCCTATTTCAATGACAACAACCTGATCTGTATCCAGTCCACAGAACTGGCAGAGAACTATCTGCGCGAGTTCGATGAGATGTTTGTTAACGAGCAATTTGGAAGCGCATCTCGACCAGATACGCCCTTTCCCGAAATCGAGCTGGCCGGTGCGCGCCTGTGGACGTACTTTTCGCCGGACGATGGCGTGGAGGAGCAGTTACTCGGATGGATAGATGCCGCTGAGGAAAAAATTGATCTGATGGCCTATGCCTTTACCCTGGATTCATTGGGTGAGGCGTTAATCCGCAGCGCCAGGCGAGGCGTGCAGGTGCGCGTGGTGCTTGACAGCAGCCAGGCCCGTGCGAACATAGGCACGGAATATGATAATTTATTGCAGGCCGGCATCCCCGTGCGATTGGATGGCAATCCAAGGCAAATGCATCACAAAGTGATTTTAATCGACCATCAGATTGTGGTGACGGGTTCTTATAATTTCAGCAGAAATGCGGAAGAACGCAACGATGAAAACCTGCTGATCATTCAGGATGAGGATGTTTTTGCTCTGTACGCGGCAGAGTTCGAGCGGGTATTTGCCCGCGCGCAGGATTGACGGTTTGGGGGGATGATATGATAAACCAGATGTTCAACCCCATGAGCGATTCAATCAGCACGTAAATGAAAACTTTTCTGCGGCGTTTCTGGTGGTTTTTTCTGTTGCTCGGGCTGCTTTTGGGGGTTCTGGCGCTGGTGTTGTTATGGCGAACCGGCTGGTTGAATCCCAACCAGGTGAACGCTTCGCCGGCGCCTACCACGATCCCGCTGGATGAGTATACGACGGTGGGCGAGCTGCACCTGCCTCCGGGATTTTTTATCCAGACATTTGCCAGTGGGTTAGATGGGCCTCGTATGCTGGCATTGGGTCCGCACCAGCAATTATATGTGACTGAGCGCGGCGCCGGACGCGTGGTGCGCCTGGAAGATCGAGATGGCGATGGGATTGCTGAACATGTAATACCCGTGGCTGCGGAATTGCGTGCTCCCAGTGGGCTGGCTTTTCATCCGAACG
>JAGUYX010000310.1 GCA_020061145.1 Anaerolineales bacterium
CATTTTTCCTGGCAGGGGGCGGAACGGTACGACGAAGATAAACTGGATCAGGTATTAACCCGCCTGTGCGCCGAGACTGAACCCTTTTCCGTCAAAACCAGCGGGATTGGCCTGTTTACCGGGCGTTCACTGGTCGTCTTTATTAACGTGGTTAAGAATGAAACCATGACCGCATTCCACCAGAAGATTTGGGAGGCGGTGAGGCCGCTGGCAACCCGGCTTAACCATTATTACCATCCCGATTATTGGATCCCGCATATCACCCTGGCGCACGACCCGTTGGATGAAGTGGCGCTGGGGTGTGTTGTGGAAAAAATATACCCAGAACGTTTCGATTGGGTCTTACCAGTCGATCACCTCGCCCTGATCCATGCTGGTGAAGGCGCAGAATTCCGTGAGGTGCGCCGGTATGTTTTTGGTGGGCGCTAACCCGTCAGGTAAATCAGAACAGGAGAAAAACTGGAGATGAAATTGATCCCGGAGAAATACCGTGATCTGGTAGCCGATGACACCCGGGCATTTGCCTTCCTGGCGACCATCATGGAGGATGGCACGCCCCAGGTAACGCCGGTCTGGTTTAACACCGAAGAAGAATATATCCTGATCAATACTGCCCGCGGACGGGTAAAGGATCGTAATATGCGCCAGCGCCCGCAAGTAGCGCTGGTGATCATGGAACCGAGCAATCCCTATCGTTATATTCAGATCCGCGGCAAGGTGGTGGAGACCCGGGAAGAGAGTGCGCGTGAGCATTACCGTTTGCTGGGCAAAAAATACACCGGCCGGGACTCTGTCGAACCTCGCTCGCCGGATGAAATTCGAGTGATATTTAAAATACGTCCGGACCGAGTGGTGGTGTAATGGATTGCTCTTCCTGATTAAGCCGGGTAAATGAACTCGGGTTGCGCGGGATGTCCATGATGGATGAAAAAATTCTTATTCAACACGGCGGTTATTACGAATTTGTTAATTGTATTCTTAACCCAATTGGATATGATGATAACAGAATCGCTGAGTGTTTTTATAAAGTTTATCGTCCATAGTCGGCGATTATGTTTTGGTCGGCAAGCCGCCTGTCAGAAATTCACATTCGTAGATAACATCGGGCGGATTGCGACAGATGGAGAAGAGGAGTTGCCCTGCTAAATGGTACGCCACACCCTGATTTATTCAGTTAGCAGAGGAGAAACTCCATGACCCTTTGGGCGATCGTACCGGTAAAACCCATGCGCCTGGGAAAATCCAGGCTGGCAAATGTCCTTTCCGTGGACGAACGTGCCCGCTTGAACCAGCAGTTGCTGGCGCACACGATTGATACTTTAAAGTCAGTTCCAGATATTGAACATGTACTGGTCGTCAGCCGGGACACCGCCGCGCTTGCCCTGGCGCGCGAACACGGCGCCCGAACGGTAAAGGAAGACGGCTCACCCCACTTAAACATTGCCCTGACCCGGGCAACGTTTGTGGCCAAAGCCTACAACACCCATGGTGTATTGGTTATTCCTGCCGATCTGCCGTTGTTCACCACGGACGATATTCAGGCGATGCTGGCCTGCGCTTACGATCCTCCGGTCGTGGTGGTTGCGCCGGACCGGCGGCGGCGAGGCACCAATGCCCTGCTAATCGCACCTCCCGGCCTGATCGAATACGATTTCGGCCAACATTCATTTGACCACCATTGCCAGCTTGCCAAAGAAGCCGGAGCCCGACTGGAAATTTGCAATCTGCCTTCCCTGGCCTTCGATGTAGATTTACCTGAAGATTTGCTCCTGCTCCAGCAACAGATAAATGCCCTGAACCAGCCTGACAATGCTCAGGAATCACTTGCATATCATTCAACACCGGAGGGAACATGACTGAACGCGTGGCCTTATATTTACAGGATGCCCATGAACTGCGGGATGGGCTGGATTACGTCCGTTATGCAGAAGCGAAAGGATTCGAGGCTGTCTGGCAGGCTGAATCCAGGCTGGTGCGGGATGCCGTGGTGCCAATGGCGGCATACGCCGCGGTAACCGAACACATAAAGGTAGGCTCGGGAGTGATCAATAACTGGACGCGGAACATTGGCCTGCTGGCTTCGACATTTCTGACTCTGGATGACCTGGCGCCAGACCGGATCATCTGTGGGATTGGCGCCTGGTGGGACCCGCTGGCGAAAAATGTGGGCATTAACCGCAGTAAACCCCTCACTGCCATGCGTGAGACGGTGGAAGTCTTGCGGCGCTTGTTGAACATGGAGCGGGTCACATTCGAAGGCGAGTTCATCCAGGTGTATGGCATCGAGCTGGATGTGGTGCACGGGCGCAAAGAACCCCGGAATGTGCCAATCATGATTGGGGCGACCGGCGATAAGATGATGGAAATGGCCGGCGAAATCGCCGATGGTGTGGTGCTGAATTATTGTGTCCCGCCGGAATATAACGATCGTGCTCTGGAATTGTTGGATATAGGGGCGCGCCGCGCCTGGCGCAAACTGGAGGATTTGGATCGTCCTCAACTGGTGGTATGTTCGGTGGATCCAGATCACGATAAAGCGATCGACACAACTCGCGAATTGCTCACCCAATACCTGGCCCAGCAACCGCATATCGCCAAGGCCTCGGGCGTGGCGGAGGAGATCGTGCAGCAAATCCAATCCATTTTAGGTTGGCCGGCAACCCACGCGCAAATTAAGCAAGCCAAACACCTGGTACCGGAAGACTTGATCCACCGCATTACCGCATCCGGAACGCCGGAAGAAGCGCGCGCCAAAGTGAACGAATACCGCAAGCACGGCGCAACCTGCCCCATCCTTTATCCGGTCGGGGGGGATGTCAGGCTGCTGATCGACACGTTCGCCCAGGTTTGAGCGCTCTGCCGGAGAAATGGAATTTGTGAATTCAGGCGCGGCCACCCCGCGCCTTTTCGTGTCAGACGCACAGGTTATAATTAAGTCGCCTGGATACCTTGAGAAAGCACTGCAAATATACGTAAATCATGACCAAACAACCCAATTCACGCTTTTGTTTTGTCTGCGGTCTGGAAAATCCAAACGGTCTTCATCTGCATTTTTATCAAACCTCACCCGGCGAGGTGAGCGTCCGTTATCGCGTTCCGGATAAGTTTCAGGGTTATCCCGGTGTGGTGCATGGCGGGATTGTTGCTGCCATGCTGGATGAAGCCACCGGGCGCGCGTTAATGGGCACAGACCCGGAAAACACCCGCTTTATGTACACCGCCCGATTGGATATCCAGTATCGCAAACCCGTGCCTACCGGCGAAGAACTGCACATCGTTGGAAAAGCTACTAAAGTGAAAAGGCGCAGCGCCATGGCGGAAGCCAGGATTTTCAGCCCGGAGGGGGAGGTGCTGGCGGAGGCGACTGCGATCCTGGTGGATGTACCGGCTGAAGCGCTGGATCGCCAGAACCTGGAAATATTGGGCTGGAAGGTTTATCCAGAGAATGCGGAGACGAAGCCATGATAAGCGAATATCACCGCCCGGCGAGTATGGATGAGGCGCTGGCATTGCTCAGTCGGAAAAATCACAAAACGGTTCCCCTGGCCGGGGGGACGGTGGTCAACCAGCCGCGGGATGAAAGCTGGGCGGTTGTGGATTTGCAGGATCTGGGCCTGGACACTCTGCAACAACGCGGTAATTTTCTGGAAATTGGAGCGATGGTTACGCTGCAGGGTTTACTGGCAGTGGACGGGCTTTCCCCTGCCTTACGCCAGAGCATTCAACTGGAAGCCACCTATAACCTGCGTCAGGTTGCTACAGTAGCTGGCACTCTGATGGCTGCCTCGGGACGCTCGCCGTTTGCCTCGGCCATGCTGGCGCTGGATGCCCGCCTGCAGATACAGCCCGGCGATAAACACATGGAGCTGGGCGAAATGTTCCTCTCCCGACCGGATGGATTGGCCGGGCAACTGGTAACGTCGGTGACCGTTCCATTGAACGTGCGCCTGGCTTATCATTCCGTGGCGCGCACCCCTGCAGATTTACCCCTGGTGTGCGCGGCGGTAGGCGTCTGGCCTTCGGGGAGAGTACGCGTGGCGTTGGGCGGTTACGGACAGCAGCCTATCATGGCTCTGGATGGGCCTGAACCGGGTGGGCTGGAAGAGGCGGTACGCATTGCATATGCGGAGGCAGGAGACACCTGGGCCAGCGCTGAATATCGCCGCGAAACCGCGGTAATTCTCGTTCGTCGCGGGTATGAGGAAGCCTCCTCGATCCCGGTAAGCGCTTAATCACAACCGGCAGGAACAGTGGAATTAAATATGGCAGATCAATATGGGTTTGTACTGGTAGCTGAACGCCAGATCGCGGAAATCAATTCACAGGCGCGGCTTTACGAACACACGCACAGCGGGGCCCGCCTGCTTTCAATCTGTAATGAGGATGAGAACAAGGTATTCGGGATCACCTTTCGTACGCCGCCCAGCGATTCTACCGGTGTGCCGCATATTATGGAACATGCGGTGTTATGCGGATCGGTGAAATATCCGGTGAAAGAACCTTTCGTTGAGTTGCTCAAGGGATCCTTGAATACCTTTTTGAATGCCTTTACCATGCCCGATCGCACCTGCTATCCCGTCGCCAGCACCAACCAGCAGGATTTTTATCATCTGGTGGATGTTTACCTGGACGCGGTGTTCAACCCATTGCTGACCGAGCAAACCCTGCAGCAGGAAGGCTGGCATTACGAACTGGAGTCAGTCGACGCCCCGCTGACCTACAAAGGGGTGGTGTTCAATGAGATGAAGGGTGCTTATTCCTCTCCGGAAGAACTGCTGGGGCGTTATTCCCGTCGCTCGCTTTTCCCCGATACGATTTATCGCCATGATGCCGGTGGGGATCCGCGGGAGATCCCCAATCTTAGCTTTGAGCAATTCATCCGTTTCCACCAGACCTATTATCACCCCTCCAATGCATATATCTATTTTTATGGGGATGATCCGGAAGAAGAGCGGTTGCGACTGTTGAGTAACTACCTGGAGGGGTACGATCGGGTCGCTGTCGACCTCGCAGAATCTCGCCAGCCAGTTTTTTCCGAACCCGCCTCGGTCCAATTTTCCTACGACACGGGTGGGGATGAGGAAAAAGAAAAAACCTACCTCACCGTTAACTGGATGTTGCCTGGCGATCAGGATGTAGAAACCATGCTGGGGTTAGAAATCCTGGCGCACATCTTGCTGGGTACGCCGGCTTCTCCCTTGCGCAAGGTTTTACTCGAATCTGGGCTGGGTGAAGACCTGACCGGCTCCGGTCTGGATGATAACCTTTTACAGCTGGTGTTTTCTGCCGGGATGAAAGGGGTGCTCCCTGAAAATCTCGCGCGGGTTGAAGCTCTGATTCTGGAAACGCTGAAAGAGCAGGCGGAGCAGGGGATCAACCCGGATACTGTGGCGGCTTCGCTGAATACGATCGAGTTTGCCTTGCGGGAGAATAACACCGGCGCTTACCCACGCGGTCTGGTGGTGATGTTGCGCGCCCTGCGCGACTGGATTTACCATAACGATCCATTCAGCCCGCTGGCCTTCGAAACCCCGCTGAAGCACATCAAAGAACGCGTGGCAGCCGGCGAGCCGTATTTCGAAAACCTGATTCGCACGCATATCCTGGAAAACACTCACCGGGTAAAAGTGGTTTTGGAGCCTGACTCACAACTCGGCGCCAGACTGGAAGCCGAAGAAGGCCAGCGATTGGAAGAAATCCGTTCAACGAAAACTGAAGCGGAATTACAGTCCATCCTTGCCGCCGGGGAAGGACTGCGCAAAAGGCAGGAAACTCCGGACTCACCGGAGGCTCTGGCTACCATCCCGCGACTGGAGCTGGAAGACCTGGAAAAACAGGTGCGCACCATCCCGCTGGAGGTCAGTGAAACCAACGGGGTGCGTTTGTTGCATCATGACCTGTTTACCAATGGAATCCTTTATCTGGACCTGGCCTTTGATTTACGGTCGCTTTCCCAGCATTTGATTCCATATCTGCCGCTTTTCGGGCGCGCTCTGGTGGAGATTGGGACGCACAAAGAAGATTATGTGCAGATCTCCCAACGAATCGGGCGGTTGACCGGCGGTATCGGCGCCGGCAGGATCTTATCGCCAACCATAGATCCGGGTGGTTTTTCCACGTGGTTTACCCTGCGTGGTAAGGCTACCCTGGAACACACCCAGGATTTGCTCGATATCCTGAGTGATCTGTTGCTGACCGTCCGCCTGGATAACCAGAGCCGCTTCAAACAGATGGCGCTCGAAGCGAAGGCGCGCCTGGAAGCCGGGTTGGTACCCGGCGGGCACCGGGTGGTGAATAACCGGCTGCGGGCGGCCTTTCACCTGGTAGATTATCTGGCTGAAATAACCGGTGGAGTAAGCTACCTGGAGTTCCTGCGCCGCCTGATCGAGCGTATCGACACGGACTGGGAGGGGGTGCTGGCAGATCTGGAAACGATCCGGGTGAAATTGCTCAACCGGGAAGCAATGCTGGTGAATGCCACCCTGGAGTCTGATGGCTGGCGCCAGGTGAAACCCCGCCTGGAGGCTTTTCTGGAGGCGCTGCCAGGCCAGGAGTTTGTTCCCGTTCACTGGCAAATGGATCAAATGACCGGTCATGAAGGGTTGGTTATCCCGGCGCAGGTAAACTTTGTGGGCAAAGGGTCTAACCTGAAACAAATGGGTGATGAGCTGGATGGCTCGCTGTTGGTGGTGAATAAATACATACAAACTACCTGGTTGTGGGAAAAAATCCGGGTGCAGGGTGGGGCGTATGGAGGTTTCAGCGTGCTCGACCAGCTTACCGGAACCTTTTCTTTTGTGTCCTATCGTGACCCCAACCTGAACAGTACGCTGGATTATTACGATGCCACGCCGGATTACTTACGTCGCCTCGATCTCAGTCGCGACGAATTGACCAGAGCAATTATCGGAGTGATCAGCGATCTGGATGCGTATTTATTGCCGGATGCGAAGGGGTATACATCACTGTTACGCTATTTGAGTGGAAAAAGCGATGAACATCGCCAAAAAATACGCGATCAGGTATTGGGGACTACTCAGGCGGATTTCAAACGAGCGGCAGATATTCTGGATGAAGTTACCCGGCACGGCAGGGTGGTGGTGATGGGCTCGCAGAAAGCTATTGAACAGGCGAACCAGAGCCCGCCAGGCTGGTTACGTTTGTATAAAGTCCTGTAAACCCCAGGACAGGGAGAACCTATGAAGATCACGCTTCACCTCAATGATAAAACCCTGAATCTGGAAGTCCGACCGGCGGAATCCCTGCTGACTACCTTGCGTAATCTGGGTTATTTTGGGGTCAAACACGGTTGCGAAAGCGGCGAGTGTGGCGTATGTACCGTATTAGTCGATGGCAAACCGGTGAATTCCTGCCTGATGTTAACCGCTCAGGCTGAAGGACACCAGATTGAGACCATCGAAGCCCTGGGCGAACACCCGCAGCAGGGGTGGAAATTAACCGGCGGTTTGCACACCTTACAACAGGCATTTGTCGAAAGCGGGGCGATCCAGTGTGGGTATTGCACGCCGGCGCAAATTCTGGCTGCCCGTCACCTGCTCGATAAGAATCAAACGCCCACGGAAGCCCAGGTGCGGGAGGTGTTATCGGGTGTATTATGCCGCTGCACGGGTTATATCAAACCGGTGCGGGCAGTTTTGCGGGCGGCAGCGCGCCTGCGCGGCGAGCAGGTCGAGCCAATTGATGGTCAGGAGGCGGGAATTCCTGCGCCGCCGGAATGGCAGGGCGGGAGCGGCGGAGACCTGGAACTGAGCGGAGGAAGAGATACTGCATTAACTACACGCGTGATGCCCAAGGTAACAGTCACACCCGAAACTACCACCTGGCAGAGGGTGGGTAAACCGGAAATCAAAGTGGATGCAGTTAAACTTGCCCAGGGTAAACCCGCTTTCACCGCGGATTTTGAAAAGCGAGACATGCTGGTGGCAAAAGTGCTCACCAGCCCGGTGGCGCATGCCCGAATTGCCCACATCGACGCCAGCCGGGCTCGAGCGCTGCCGGGCGTGGCGGCGGTGCTCACCTGGCAGGATCTCCCCCGTGTGGTTTATTCCACTGCCGGTCAATCCGACCCGATCCCTGGCCCGCTGGATTGTTTTTCCCTGGATAACAAGGTGCGTTTTGTCGGCGACCGGGTGGCTTTTGTGGCTGCGGAAACGGAAGAAATCGCCAATCAGGCATTGAAATTGATCGACGTGACCTATGAACCCCTGCCGCCAATTTTCGATCCGGCTGAAGCGCTTAAACCTGGTGCGGTAATGCTGCACGACGAACCGGAATACGTCAATTTTGCCGAATCGGATGCCAAACGCAACCTGGCCGCGCATATTCATATCGATATAGGTGATGTGGAGCAGGGTTTCGCCGAGGCGGAGTTTATCTTCGAGGCGGATTATGAAGTGCCCAAGGTGCAGCAGGCGCACCTGGAACCCCATGTAGTGATTACTTACTGGGACGAGGACGATCGCCTGGTCATCCGTACCAGCACTCAGGTGCCCTTTCACGTCCGGCGCATCCTTGCCCCGGTTTTACAGTTGCCGGTCAAGCGGATTCGCGTGATTAAACCGCGTATTGGGGGTGGGTTTGGCGGTAAGCAGGAAGTCCTGATTGAAGATGTGGCCGCTCACCTGACCATCGCCACCGGAAGACCGGTATATTTTGAGTTCACCCGTGAAGAAGAGTTTATCGCCGCCCGTTCACGCCATCCCATGCGGGTTCATTTGAAAACCGGCGTAAAGAGGGATGGCACGATAACGGCCAATGCCATGTACTGTCTGAGCGATACCGGCGCCAACGGGGCGCATGCCCTGACGGTGACCGGCAACACCGGGCATAAATCCATGGCGCTGTATGTGGGTGATGGCCCATACCGGCTTAATCCAAATATCCAGTTTATAGCGGACATTGTCTACACCAACCATCCGCCTGCAGGCGCATTTCGGGGTTATGGCGTTCCGCAGGGTTTCTGGCCGTTGGAAAGGCATATGGAAAAAATCGCACGTGAATTGGGGCTGGACCCGCTGGAATTCCGCCTGAAAAATGCCCTGCGTGCCGGGGAGCTGCATCCCTTCAGCACCGCCTGGAGTGAAGGACGCGAACCGCGACCGGAGTACATCGAAACCAATGGTCTGGAAGAATGCGTGCGCCAGGGACGCGCGGCCATCGGTTGGGATGAAAAATTCAACAATCCGGGCTGGCACACTGTGCCCGGTCAACCCCATTTGCGGCGTGGTATTGGCGTGGCGCTGGTGATGCAAGGTACAGCCATTCCCTACCTGGATATGGGCGGGGCGAGCATCAAGATGAATGATGACGGCTCTTTCAATTTGCTGGTGGGAGCGACTGATCTGGGGACCGGCTCGGATACCGTTTTAGGGCAGATGGCCGCCGAAATCCTGGGGGTGCCCCTGGAAGACGTTATCGTTTATTCGTCCGACACAGACTTCACCCCTTTCGATAAGGGCGCGTACGCCTCCAGCACCACATATATCTCCGGCGCGGCAGTTTCCCGCGCAGCCCAAAAAGTCGCAGAACGTATCCAGCTCCGGGCGGCAAAGATGTTGAATGCGCGCAGCGATGGGCTGGAAGTTACCCCTGAAGAAATCCACCTGGCTGACCGGAAGGCCAGGGCGCCGGATGGGCGCTTTGTGACATTGAGCGAAGTAGGGCACCACGCCCTGCACCATGAAGATCAGGAACAGATCATGGCCGTGGACTCATATGTATCCCCGGTGTCGCCACCGCCCTTCGCTGCCCAGTTTGCGGAAGTGCTGGTGGATGTGGAGACCGGGCAGGTGACCGTGGAGCGCCTGGTGATGGCGGTGGATTCAGGCGTGATTGTCAACCCGATCACCGCTTCCGGGCAGATCGAAGGCGGTATGACACAGGCGTTGGGATATGCGGTTTGCGAGGAAATGGTTTACGATGAGCGGGGTGGGGCGCGTGAACGGAACTTGCGGGATTACCATATCTTTATGGCACATGAGATGCCTGAATTACATACCATCTTTGTAGAAACCTTCGAGCCGTCACATCCTTTTGGGGTGAAAGCCGTCGCCGAAATCCCCATGGATGGGGTGGCGCCTGCCGTCGGTAACGCCATTCTGGACGCCTGCGGTGCGAGCATCTCCGCCAACCCCGTAACTCCCGAGAAGATCTGGCTGGCGTTACACAAGTCCAGTTGAGCTTCAGTAAAGTCCTGGCAAGGTATAATTCAAGCAACCAAATTTAAATTGAAATATCGTTATGGTGATGAAAGTACAACCAGAATTAGCCACCCAAAGAGGAACGCTGGCCACTATGAGCCGAATGTACGTCATTGGTCATGTCAATCCCGATACGGACTCAATTGCCAGCGCGATCGGGTATGCCTGGCTATTGCGCGAGCGGGATGGGGAAGATGCAATCTCCGCCCGCGCCGGGGCATTAAATCCGCAGACAACCTGGGTTTTGAAGCGTTTGAATATCGATCCGCCGGTTTTATTGAGCGATGCTTCCCCACGATTTGAAGCGGTCGCCACACGGCTGAACACCACCACTCCGGACTTGCCCTTGAGTGAAGGTTGGGCAATCGCCAGCCGCACCGGGGGCATTGCGCCGGTTGTCGAAGAAGATGGCACCCCCTACGGGTTGATTACCGGGTTGAGCCTGTTCCACTTCCTCGAGCAGCAACTTGGGCCGCATCCCCGCCAGCAGGAAATGAAGATTGCCGATCTGTTGAATGTCCCCTGCCGGGAAGCCTGCGATACGCAGGTGCCCCGTTTTCCACACAATACCCGCATCCGGGATGTAATTTACCGCATTTTGCGGGAGGAACACAACGAATTTATCGTGGTGGACGAAAACCAGCTTTACCTGGGCGTGGCGCGCCAGCGGGATGTGATCAACCCGCCGCGTTTGCGCCTGGTGCTGGTCGATCATAATGAAAAACAACAGGCAATCAGCGCGCTGGAAGAAGCGGAAATCGTAGAGATCCTTGATCATCACCGGCTGGGCAACCCCTCCACGTACGTGCCTATCCGCTTTACGGTGGATGTGGTGGGCAGCACCAGCACCCTGGTTTCCGAAAAAACGGAAGAAGCCGGGTTGAGCGCTCCGCCGGAAATCGCTGGAGTTATGCTCGCCGGACTGTTATCCGATACCCTGATCCTCTCGTCGCCGACCACGACCGAGAGAGACCGCGCTGCCGCCCGGCGACTGGCGCGCTGGGCGTTCGTCCGCACCGGCCACTTGCACGGGGAAACCATCGATTCGTTTGGGAAACAGGTTATCGAAGCTGGGGCGGGGCTGGAAACCCGGGATCCGGCAGAAATTGTCGGCTCGGATCGGAAAACTTACGAAGCCGGGCGGTATAAATTCACCATCGCCCAGGTTGAAGTGACCAATCTATTGCAACTGGATGACCACCTGGACTCCCTGAATGACGCCTTGCGGGAACTGCGTGAAAGTAATGGCCTGGATTTTGCCATGCTGATGGTAACCGATGTGGTGCGTGGCTCCAGCCGCCTGCTGATCAACAATATGCCTTATGTCCTGCAGGATTTACCCTACCTGAAGCAATCGGATGGCACCTTGCTGGCAGAAGGGGTTGTCTCCCGGAAAAAACAATTATTGCCCACGATCTTAAGTATGTTGGAGGAGGCCTGATTGGGATCCATATACCAGCGCATTGCTGATCTCGAACGACAGCACGCCCCTTATGTGTTGTGTACCGTCGTGAAAAGCCAGGGTTCCACGCCGCGCGGCGCGGGGTCTAAAATGCTGGTTTTGGAAGATGGCAGTATCATCGATACCATCGGTGGGGGCGAGATGGAAAACCGGGTGATTGCTGAAGCTTTACTTTCCTTGAAAGACGGAAATACCCGCATCGTAAATTACAATTTTACCGATCCCAAGCGAGGCGATCCGGGTGTATGTGGAGGGCAAATCGAGGTGTATATCGAGCCGAATTTACCTTCCCCGACGCTGGTAGTGGTCGGCGCGGGGCATGTCGGGCGAGCGGTGGCGCACCTGGGCAAATGGTTGGGTTACCGGGTGGTGGTATCCGATGACCGCGAGGAGTACAGTTCGCCGGAAGCCGTGCCCGAGGCGGAGCAATTTCACCGCGGGCCGCTCTCGGAGTTGCCCGACATCGTATCGATGAAGCCCTGGACATACGTGGTTCTGACCACGCGGGGGATGAATATCGATGTGGAAGGCCTGCCACGCCTGCTGGAGAATCCCCCCGGATATATTGGGGTAATCGGTTCCAGGCGTCGCTGGGCGATGGCACGCAAACAGTTGATCGACAAAGGCGTCAGCGAAGAGCAATTGAAAATCATCCGCTCGCCCATTGGCCTGGAATTAAACGCCGAAACCCCCGAAGAAATCGCGGTGAGCATCCTGGCGGAGATTATCATGCTTCGCCGGGGTGGCGATGGTAAATTTATGCAAATAAACGCCGACGAAGCAACACAGGAACTGGCCCAAGGTTGATTTTTCCAGACCCATCAAGCACAACATCCCTGGAGAACTGGTATGTGGAGTGATTATTTCAGCGTAACCACCATCGATGAAGCCCTGCAATATCTGGCGAAATACCGGGAGAAAGCCCGCATTGTCGCCGGAGGCACGGATATCCTGCTGGAACTTGAGCGAGGGGTCCGCCGGGGGATCGAAGCGCTGATTGACATTACCCGGGTGCCCGGTCTGGATTTAATCCAGATGGACGAAGATGGTATGCTTCACCTGGGGCCAATGGTCACACACAATCACTGCGTGGCTTCGGAACGGGTAGTCAAATATGCATTGCCCCTGGCACAGGCTGCCTGGGAAGTTGGCGCGCCTCAGATTCGCAACCGGGGCACTGTTGCCGGTAATTTGATCACCGCCTCACCCGCCAATGACACCATTACCCCATTAATGGCGCTGGGCGCCAGCGTGCGGCTGAAGTCCGTTCGCGGGGAAAGGCTGGTGGCGCTGCAGGATTTTTATACGGGTGTCCGTAAAACGGTAATGCAACCCGATGAGATGCTGGTGGAGATCGTATTTCCGGCGATGAAACCCAACCAGCGGGGTAAATTCGTAAAATTAGGTCTGCGCCGCGCCCAGGCGATTTCGGTAGTCGATATGGCGGTGGTGTTGACCTACGCCGGAGACCGGGTTTCACATGCAGCCATTACTCTGGGAGCAGTCGCGCCGACCATCGTACATGCCGAAGCTGCCGAAGCATATCTGGCGGGGAAAATCCTCAACGCAGAAGTGATTGCTGAAGCAGCCCGCCTGGCGCAAAAAGCCGCCCGGCCAATAGACGATGTGCGCGGCTCCGCGGATTACCGCAACGAAATGGTGCGGGTGGGGGTTTCTCGGGCTTTGAGCGCTGTGTTTGAAGGACAGGAGAAGAATGGCCTGCCGGAGAAGCCTGTTTTGTTATGGGGTGCGGAGCCTTACTGGCAGGCTCCACACTTGAAGGCTGCCTCCCAGCATGCGGAATCAATGCCCATCGTGACCCGGATCAACGGCAAGGAGTACACCTTTACCAGCGGACAGAATAAAACCCTGCTGCGCCTGTTGCGCGAGGAAGCCGGGTTGATCGGCACGAAAGAAGGCTGTGCAGAAGGGGAATGCGGCGCCTGCACGGTCTTCCTGGATGGTATGGCTGTCATGAGCTGTCTGGTGCCGGCCCCTCGGGCGCATGGCGCAGAAATTGTAACCATCGAAGGGCTGGCGCGTGATGGTGGATTACATCCCGTCCAGCAAACCTTTATCGAAGATGGCGCGGTGCAGTGTGGTTATTGCACGCCCGGATTCGTGATGTCTGCCGCCAAGCTGCTGGAAGAACGACCCAAACCGGAGTTAAGCGACATTCAACAGGCGATCACCGGAAATTTATGCCGTTGTACCGGCTATTATAAAATTATCCAGGCCATTGAGCATGCGGCTGAGTTGATCCCATAACGAGCAGCAGCAAGCCAGGCGGTTAGGTGAATGGCTGAAAAAATATGATTTCATAAATGGATAATCCAGCCAATCGCTATAGCAAATCGGCAACATTTCTGCCTTTGGCTTAAAGAAAACTTTCAGCGATTTGCCAAATATACAACGAGGTCAGCATGCATTATCAAAGTTACGGAAGCACTCAAAAAACAAATCAGAAATCGTGGGCCATACACCCTGTCTGGCGCGGTATCGGATGTATCCTGATGGTGATCATCCCTTTCATGTCGTATGCAGCAGCCGTGATTTTGCTGGATGAAAATCGGAAGCGCGGTTGGTTTGACATCCCGGCTGAAATCCGCGCCATACCTGTCCCGGATTTTATCAGCCGTACCCTGCCCGCCTGGGTTGCCAGTGATTTTTACGCCAAGATTCTGATGGCTGTTTTCCTGGCACTGGTAATCTTCGGATTGCTGACCGTCTTCTATTCCTTCGCTTACCGGTTGGGGGGTGGATACCGCCTGTCACCCATGGATGCACCGCCGATCCGGCGTAAAACAAAACGCAGCCGGTGACATCCGGGTATAGATAAGCAGTAGTTTTCCGAAACGAGTTTTCTGGTATGGAAAGAACAGTCCCCAGCACTGCGTCGGACGAAATCGAACTGTATTTGCGCACTTTTTATTCATTGATGCGCACGACCACTGACGTGCAGCTTCGAACGCTGGAGGAAGTTCACGCCGGGATGAATTCTTTGCTCCACCCCCACGCACGCCTGGACACTCCCGATATGTCGGCGTTTATTTACAGTCTGTTGCGATTGCCTGAAAATATCCACGAAATACGCACGGTTGTGTTGGGTCAGAGCCTGGAGGTGTTTGCGCAGCATGGTTTTGATTGTGTGGAATGCTGGCCGATTGTGGGCGCGCGCGCCCGTCGCAGGCGTTGTTTTGCGGATGGAAATGGCACCCTGGCCTGCCTCATCGCCAGCAGGTCGGATATCGACGATATCGGGCCGACCCTGGTGGCATTCCAGATCGAATGGAATAAAATCCACCGCCTGCTCGAACGAGCGCTCAAACCGGATGAAGTGAAGCAAAAGGCGAAAGACCCGGCGAATGATGTTTATCTGGCGGAAATCTTGCGCATTTCTGAGGACGATCTTGCTCGTTTGAAGTTCGTCTGGGATGATCGATTCCCGGATTACATGGAGCTGCTTGCCCGCAAGCCGGTGTCCATTGGATTACGCTTATTAAGTGGGTCGGCCAGCGAATATCGCCGGGCGACCCATGCCTGGTGGCGAAATATCGCCAGGACTGCCCCAGAGGTCAGCCGCCGGCCGGTTTATTTCGTCTCCAGCAATATGCACAGCCTGGTCAATCTGTTAACCGGCTTTGCTTTGAAAAAGCAGGCGGAGTTGATTGATTATCTGCAGCAGTCTGGCAGTCAGGATTTACTGGAAGAATGGCAGGAGATTCAGAGCCGCCCGGATAAGCAAGGGCGGGAAAATTTTCTGTATTATGTCCTGAAAAGAGTGCAGCAGACTGATCCGCAGGGAAAGCTGGCACAAGAGCAGAACGCAGCCGAGGCATATCTGGGAATCCAGCGTGTGCCCAGCGAACATTATTTTGATGTGGATGTCCAGGTGATCTACCTGAACACGCTGGATCTGGAGGCGATTGACCCGCGGTTGAAGGTGGGTGGTTTTGAAAAGTTATTGCACAGCGATGCTTTGATTATCAACATCGATTACCCGCTAGGCCTGGCGGCCTATAATATTCTCACCAAAATTGCAGAGCAAGTCTCTCCGATCCTGGGGGTGTATATCATGGGTAAAGCTGCCACACTTAATGGCATCCTTGGGGACGTGATGATCCCGAGTGTGGTGCATGATGAACATTCTTTGAACACCTATCTCTTTCAGAATGCCTTCAGTGGGGCGGAGGTCTCGCCTTATCTCAATTTTGGCACCGTACTCGATAATCAGAAATCGGTATCCGTGGCGGGAACCTTTCTGCAGAATGCCAGATATATGGACGTGTTTTATCGGGAAGGGTATACTGATATAGAAATGGAAGCGGGGCCATATCTTTCTGCTGTCTATGAAATGTACCGTCCCATCCGGCACCCGGTTAATGAAATTGTCAATCTCTACGGGGTGCCTTTTGAGATTGGCATTTTGCACTATGCTTCCGATACACCGCTTGGCAAGGGGAAAAACCTGGGTGCGGGGACATTGTCTTATTTTGGGATGGACTCAACCTATGCAGCCAGCGTGGCCATCCTGCGGCGGATATTCGCCCAGGAAATAGAACGGATTGAAGGCAATTTGAGGCGTAATCACTGAGCGGTAACCGTATGTCCGCAGATACACACGCAACCCTGGAAAAAACCCTCCAGTTGATCGAACGGATCAAGTTGGAGTGGGAAACCACTGTGGATGCCATTCCCCAACTGGTATGCCTGATCGACCGTGAAGGGAAATTGCTGCGCGCCAACCGTACCGTCGAAGCCTGGGGATTGAGCAGCGTGCACCAGGTGAAAGGCCGTTCCATGCACGCGTTATTGCATGGCAACTGCAGGGACGAAAACTGTTACTGGCCGGGATATTGGGAATCCCTGGTTGAGGCGCTGGAAGCCGGACGAGGCCTGGAATACGAAGTGGCTGACCGCCAGTTAAACCGTTACTTAAGCCTGATTATGCGCCCGGTGATCGAAAAGGCGGACGGGGAAGCGAAACAATTAAACGGTGCGGCACTAATCGTCCAGGATATTTCTATCCAAAAACATGCCGAAAAAGCCTTGCTGGAAGCCAAAGAAGCTGCCGAAGCCATGGCGACCGCCAAATCGTTGTTTCTGGCGAACATGAGCCACGAAATCCGCACCCCATTAAATGCCATCATTGGGATGACCAGCCTGATGTTGGATACCCGATTGACTGAAGAGCAGATGGATTTTGTGCAAACCATTCGCACCAGTGGGGATGCGCTGCTGATGATTATCAACGATATCCTGGATTTCTCCAAGATTGAAGCAGACATGTTCGAGCTGGACCTGCAACCCTTCGACCTGCGTGAATGCATCGAAGAATCGCTGGATCTGGTGGTTTCTGGCGTACGGGATAAGGATATCGACCTGGCATATGTGATTAATGAGCCAACTCCAACCACGTTGATCGGCGACGTAACCCGGTTACGGCAGGTGATTGTCAATTTGTTGGGCAATGCGGTGAAATTCACCGAACGGGGCGAAGTCGTGCTCACTGTGGATTGTCTGCAGCTCGAAGATACACGTTATGAATTCCATTTCGCCGTCAAAGATACCGGTATTGGCATTCCGGAATCGAAGATTGACCGGTTATTCCAGTCCTTCAGCCAGCTGGACTCTTCCACCACCCGCAGGTATGGAGGCACCGGACTGGGATTGGCGATCAGTAAACGCCTGGTAGAGATGATGGGTGGGCGAATCTGGGTCGAAAGCGAAGCAGGCAAAGGCTCGATTTTCCACTTTACCATCACGGTTGACACGATTGCCACCCAGCGCAGGTCGTTTTTACAGTCCAAACAAACCCAGATGTTGAGCAAAACCCTGCTGATCGTCGATGACAATGCCACCAATCGTTATATTCTGATCCGCCAGGGACGTTCGTGGGGGATGCTGCCCTTTGCGTTTGCATCCGGAGCAGAGGCGCTGGAATGGCTGGCGCAAGGGAACCGGTTTGATATTGCCGTCCTGGATATGGCCATGCCGGATATGGACGGGGTCATGCTGGCGAAAGCCATCCGCCAGTTGCCTGCCTGCGGGAAAGCGCCGATCGTTCTACTGACTTCCCTGGGCAGCAGGATACCGGCTCGCGATGGAGCGGTGTTTAACGCTTACCTGACCAAGCCGGTTAAACCGGCGCAACTCCACCTGACTCTGATGAATGCCTTGACCGGTCAGCGGGCAGTTTTGACCGATACGCTTCAGGACGAATTTGAATTCGACACAGATATGGGGAGCAGAATACCCCTCAAAATCCTGCTGGCCGAAGATAACGCCATCAATCAGAAAGTGACCCTGCGCATATTAGAGCGCCTGGGTTATCGGGCGGATGTGGCGGCAAATGGGATTGAGGTGCTGGAAGCCATCAAACGCCAGGCTTATGACCTGATTTTGATGGATGTGCAAATGCCAGAAATGGATGGCGTGGAAGCAACCCATCAAATACGCGGCTTATTGCCCATCGAGGAGCAACCCTGGATCGTGGCGATGACCGCTTATGCGCAGCCTGGCGACCGAGA
>JAGUYX010000074.1 GCA_020061145.1 Anaerolineales bacterium
CCGACCACCCTGGCAAAATTAGCCGATTTACCGATCAAGTGGCGCGCCCCCCTCCCCGGCGAGAGCGAATACCCGCTGTTTATGCTCTGGTTTACCAGCCAGGTTAACTGGGATATCGGCCTGGCCCCGCTGGTTGATTCAGAATTTGCACGCACGAAGTCCGACATCAAATACCTGGATTACAGCGCAATCGCGGCGCCCGGGATTTTCAGCCAGGTGCCGGCATATGCAGAAACCGTTCAGCACCAGCAGACCGGCTGGCTGGCAGAGAATACACCGGACGCCTGGGAAGCCGGGCTGGAAGCATTAATCCAGGACCGTGAGTTGCGCCAGCAGTGCCGCCTGGCAGCCTACCGTTATCTGTACGCAGAGCGGATCGTCGCCAGAAATCGCAATGTGTGGTTATACGCCCTCGGTCTGAAGCCTGTGGAAGCAGTCGATGCCCCCATCCTCTGAAGGCGATCCAAAAGTGAACTCTGATCAGAGCGGGCATTACCGGCATCCAGACGGGGTGTTTCTTTCTCGCCTGGAAGGACGCCCGCTTCTGCACACACCCCAGGGCGGGGCTGTTGTGGTTGACGCTAAAATGGCTGAATTGTGGCAGGTTGCCCACCAGCATACGTTGGCTGAAATCCTGGCGCGCGTTCCGTCCGACGGCCAGGAACGACGCAGCCTGGCAGCTGCGATTGGCTGCCTGGAAGCTGCCGGTTTCATTCGACGAGAGGGCGCCGGCATTCCGCCGAACAAACAGGGGGAGCCGCCTCCGCTGTCTTCCATGCCTCAGGTTTCAGTGGTATTGGTGGGCTACAACAGCCGCGCCTGGCTGGAAGGTTGCCTGGATTCGCTGCGCAGGCAAACCTACCCACTTCTGGAAATCCTGCTGGTCGATAATGGCTCTACGGATGGCACTGCGGCATGGGCGGCGGAGACGCAGCCCCAGGTACAGGTCACTCGACTGGAAAATACCGTCAGCCTGGCAGCCGCCATCAATACCGGCGTCCGGTCGGCCAGGGGTGATTATTTTTTATTGCTCAACCCGGATGTTGCTCTGGAACGACAGGCCATTCATTGGCTGGTGGCTACCGCCCAGCAGAACGCGGATTGCGGAGCGGTGGCGGCCAAGCTGAAGTTTTCCTGGGCGCCAGGATTTATCAATGGCCTGGGGAATACCGCCGGAGCCTTTCATTGGGGCGCGGATATTGGCCTCGGGCATCTGGACCTGGGGCAGCTCGATGATCTGAAAGAGGTTCCTTCGGTTTGTTTTGCCGGCGCACTGGTTACCCGCCAGGCCTGGGAATCCGCTGGCCCATTGGATGAAGGTTTCCCCATGTATTACGAAGACATTGAATGGAGCTACCGGGCAAGGTTATCTGGCTACCGGGTACTGGCCTGCCCCCAGGCCGTGATCTACCACGCTCTGGGGCAACGGCAACACACCGGGAAAACCCTCGACTTGAGCCAGGAAAAACTGCGTAACGTGGTTTACGGGCGCAGGCGTTTTGCCGGTCTGATCCAGGAGGCGGATTATCGCCGTCGTTACCTGCGCAATTACCTGCTCGAGGATGGCCTTAAGTTCCTATTGGCAGCTCTCCGCGGCCAATGGTATAAAGTGAGAGCTTACTGGCAGGCCTGGAGAGATTATCGCCATACGCGGGCGAACATCCATACGAAACGAGAAATCCTGGCTCAGCAAACCCGGCTTCACCCGGGGGAGCAGTTTTTCCGGCTGCAAGTCTCCCTGCCAGACCCCCTGATCTGGCACGGTTTACCCGAGCTGACTTTTGATGTGGTCGAAAACGTATACCTGCCTTTGCTCACGACCGGGAAAGCGAAATTGCCACAGGAGTTAACCGGAATCAGTCCTCAACTACTCATCTTCAGTAATGATATCGTTGGTCAGAAAATGGCTGGCCCGGGCATCCGCTACTGGGAAATCGCCCGGGTACTTGCCAGGCATCTGGCTGTGACCCTCGCTATCCCGGGCAAAAGCGACCTGGAGCAAACCGAAGTCAGGCTACTCGATTACACCACTCTTAGTCAAGCAAAGCTGCAAGAAATCGTCGATGGGCAGGACTTAGTCTTACTCTCGCCCAATATGCTGAATCGTTTTCCCTTGCTTAAGCGCAGCCGGACGCGCTGGATACTGGATGTCTACGATCCATTTTTCCTGGAAAACCTGTATTATTACCGGGCTGAACCCCTTTCTTCCCAGGAAGCCATTCACCAGCAAACCATCGAGCTGGTCAACCGGGCAGCCCGCCTGGGAGACTTTTTTATCTGCGGCAGCGAACGCCAGCGAGACCTGTGGCTGGGGATACTGAGCGCCAATGGCCGGGTAAATCCCGCTACTTTTCGTCAGGATACCACCCTGCGGCAACTGATTGATGTAACCGGGATCGGCCTGCCAGACGACCTTCCCCAGGGCAGTTTTCTGCGCGGCCAACACCCCGCCTTCCCGGGCAAGGCGCGCATTTTCTTATGGGGAGGCGGCATGTGGGATTGGCTCGACCCGCTCAGCATGGTCAAAGCCTGGCCGCGGATAATTCAAAGCCACCCTGAAGCCCGGCTGGTTTTTTTGGGGGCCCGGCATCCCAACCCGGAAGTGCCGCGCCATGCCATGGTTGAACAGGTGCGCCAACTTGCCGCTCAAAGCGGTGAACTGGAACAGTCGATCTTTCTATTCGACTGGCTGAACCTGCAGGAGCGGGAAGCCTTGCTGGCAGAGTCGGATGTGGGATTGATCCTGCATCCTGAGCACATCGAAACTCACTTTTCGATCCGCACCCGCGTACTGGATTATTTATGGGCTGAGCTGCCGGTGCTTACCAGCCAGGGCGATGTGCTGAGTGAACTCATCGCGGCGTATGGTCTCGGCAGGGTTGTGCCCGAGGGGGATGTCGATGCCATCGCCCAGGCTGCTATCGAGCTGCTCGAACAGCCAAAAGCGTACTGGTCGGAGCGGGTTCAGCAAGTAAAAGCCAGTTTTACCTGGGAAAAGATGTGCCAGCCGCTCCTGAATTATTGCCTGCACGGCGCTCCTGCGGCAGACCGGCATCTTTTTCCGGCTGCGGAGCGGCAGACCGGGCGGGCAAGGTCTCTATATAGCAGGCTGGCACGTGCCCGCTATATCTGGAGAAATCAAGGTAGCCGGGCGCTGGTGCATCGCCTGGGACGTTTCATTCAATCCCGTCTTAGCGGATCGGTTTGAAGGAGTGTTTTTTAAGGCTCATGAAAAAATTTTGGTCAATTTACCGGTGGTTATGGTCATGCGGTTTACTGGTATGGATGGTTTTTCCGCTTTTGGTTGTTGGCGCAAATGGATCAACCGAACAACCGTTAACCCCTGAGGCGACAAACATTGGCGAAGGAAAAGACTTTGCCACACAGGTATTGAAAAACCCCTGGGACATGGCTGAGTTCAGCGATATATCTCAATGGATCAACCATGCCGTTGATCCAGACTTGATTGGCGACCTTCGGGTGGCAAACGGTGTGTTTTCTGGTCGCGCCAACGGGAATTACACCGATTTTTACCCGCTCTTTCCGGGTTACGAACCGGGGGTGATCCTCCCCGGCACCGGCGCTTACAGTCCGATCTCTTCCAGCGAGTTTGGCTGCTTCTATGCAGCCATGAAGATGGATGTGCCCTCCAACACAACCTATTATTACACTGTGTTTTGGGGGAAAGACCGGAGTGCGATTAATGAAAAATCACCCACCCCTAAGGGATGGACCTCCATCGATCCCGCCGCCAGAATCCTGGATAACCTCTGGAACCTTTATCGTCTCGATTTGCGCAATACGCCTTACCAGGAAGGAGACCGCTGGTTATCTGAACCTGCCTGGCAGACTTTACGGGTATCCCCATTAATCAATGCTCCCAATGCAACCTTTGCAGTAGACTGGATTCGCCTGACTGATTGCGCTCCGGTCATACACACTCTGCAAAACCTGCCCTCCGGTACATTCACCCTCTGGTTGGGCGCCGGCACGCCCGAACGTCAGATCCGGGTAGCGGCGGATTTTTCGCCCACAAACGGCAGATACGCCTGGGACATCCAGGGAATCGCACCCGGTACCTATAACTATTACGTCAGACCTGCTGGAAACCCCACGGCAACGCCTGTATCTCAGGGGCAGATTACCATTGTCCCCCGCCCGATTATCCGGTTTGTCAAACCTTCCCCGTTTAGCGGCCCGGATTACAGCACCGCTAAGGGTGATCCCTGGGATATGGCGAATGACGGGGATGTGCTGTTAACCTGGTGTGCCAACGGCTCAATCGACCAGGGCGTCTTTCGCGTGGTAACCAGGGCAGTAAACCAGCTTCCAGCTAATTGCATTGGCTCTTCTGATGCCCGTGAGGCAGATCCGCAGCTTTTCCTGAACACCCCGATACCTCAAAACATGACCTCTTACCGCTACCTGTCCTTCCGGCACAATATCCAGGGAGCCTGGTCGGTGCCAGAAAAGGGGATGATCGTACGCTGGATGTGGGCAGTGGAACGCCCAGAAAAACTGCCGTGTTATTATGTCAGCCGGGATATCGCCCTGGATGTGGGCTGGCACACCTATACGATCGATCTGTATGACCTGTGGAACGGAACACCTGCTCAGGTAAACCATACGGATTGCCCACAGAATGTGCACTGGAAGGATCAGACCGGCACAATCTCCATGTTCCGTCTGGATCCCAATGAGAACATCACCAGCACCGATTTTGTCCAGGAATTTGACTGGATCCGCCTGACCCAGGTGGAATCCGTGCAACGTGGTGTGCCTTATCGCATGGCAATGAAACTCAACAAGCCAGAAACCGGTTTGACGCTTAATTTTTATTACACCACCAATCCCGTAACGTCTCCCAAACAGAACGCGGTGCGGTTATACACTCCGGCCACCAGTGCGCCGGCAATTGGTGAACATGCTGTGTATATCCCGGTGACGGTCAATCGTTACCTCGACCTGATTACAGGCGACGTCAGCTACTACTGGGATACCTCAGGCGTGGCAGCGGGACAATATTATTTATGCGTGGAGGCCGGGGATGGCTACAATCAATCGCTCTCCTGCTCCGAAGCGCCGGTTCAGATCATCAACCCATAACTCCCACAAAGGTTTACCTACAACCCATGCACATTGGCATCGACGCCACAGCCATGCCGCCCCAACCGGTGGGCGCCGGGCAATACATGATCCACCTCATTCGTGCGCTGGTCACTCTGCCCGGTAATGAACGCTATCGGATCTATGTCCAACCGCATGGCAGAGATTTAATCGGTCTGCCGGAAAACGAGCGCCTGAAATTTCAGCTTGTTCCTTCGCATTCCCCGTTTGCGCGCCTGGTCTGGGAACAGGCGCAATTCCCCGGGCTGCTGCGCCATAGCGGTTTAGACTTGCTCCATTCGCTGCATTACACCATGCCGCTCAGCCACCCGCTGCCCCAGGTAGTGACATTACACGACCTGACCTATTTCGTTTATCCTCAGTACCATATTCTGCCCAAACGTTATTTCTTTCGCAATTTCATCCGGCTCAGCGGGCGCAAGGCTGAAAGGCTGGTGGCAGTCTCGGAAAGCACCCGCCAGGATGCCATCCGGCTGGCTGGACTCGCTGCGGAAAAAATAATCAGCGCTCCACTCGGCGTCACGGCCGAATTCCAACCGATCCGGGATCTCCAGCGCCTGCAACCCATTAAGGAAAAATACCGGTTACCGTCACGGTTCATCCTGTTCGTGGGTCTGCTGGAGCCGCGGAAGAACTTGATCACCCTGCTGCATGCATATCGCCATATCTATCAGCAAATTGGCGATGTTCGCCTGGTAATCGTGGGGCGCCAGGGATGGAAAATGCGTCAAACCCGCCAGTTGCTGGATTCGTTAGCCCTGACTCCGTACGTACATTTCACCGGCTATGTCGAGCAGCAGGATCTGCCAGCGATTTATAACCTGGCAGATGTTTTTGTTTACCCCTCCTTGTATGAAGGGTTCGGATTACCGGTGTTGGAAGCGCTGGCCTGCGGAGTTCCGGTTATTACCAGCGAGGTGTCATCGATGCCCGAAATTGCCGGGGAAACTGCCCTCTATTTTCCACCCACCGACGATCTCGCTCTGGCCCAGGTCTTGCTGGAATTGTTGCAGGACGAGGAGCAGCGCAAAGCGCTGAGTATCGCCGGTCCAAAACGCGCCGCACGGTTCACCTGGGAAGAAACCGCCCGGAGAACTCGCCTGGCTTACGCGCAGGCCCTCTCCTGAGACCGGTCAATTGCCAGACACTGGGTGAAGTGGGGTACAATTCCCATAATCACCGTGCCAATCTCTGGCCTGTCCTATGCCCCCAGATGTTTCCGTCTGCCTGGTCACCCTGAATACGCGGGATTATCTGCGCCAATGCCTGGTTTCCCTGTTCGAGAATACCCACGTGGAGCTGGAAGTATTTGTGGTGGACAACGCCTCCAGCGATGGCACCGTGGAAATGCTTCGCCAGGAATTCCCAGGGGTGCAGGTGATCCGGAACTCCGCAAACCTGGGATACACTCACCCGAATAACCAGGCGCTGCGCCGGGCAAATGGTCGTTATCTGATGCTGCTCAACCCGGACACGATCCTGCACAAGGGAAGTGTAGATGCGCTGGTGGCTTTTATGGACGGGCAGCCTCAAGCCGGCATTTGCGGCCCAAAAATCCTGAACAGCGATGGCACTTTTCAGGAAGTCTGCCGCAGGGGCGTCGCCCGCCCCTGGAATACGATCAGTTATTTTTTGCGCCTGCATCGTCTATTTCCCGGCGACCCTCGCTTTGGTGGATATCTGTTAACCCATCTGGACGAAGATCAGACCGCCGAGGTCGATGGTCTCTCAGGCGCCTGTATGCTCATCCGCCGGGAAGTAGTAAACCAGATCGGTTACCTTGACGAGGATTATTTCGCTTACCAGGAAGATGCCGATTACTGCTTTCGAGCTCAGGCAGCCGGGTGGAAGGTCATGTATTATCCCGCAGCGCGGGTGACTCATTTTGGAGGGAAAGGCGGGACGCGCGTCCAGCCGTACCGCTCCATTTACGAATGGCATCGCTCTTACTGGTTGTTTTATCGCAAAAACCTTGCCCAGGATTATTTTTTTCTATTTAACGGCCTGTATTATGCGCTGATGGGCGTAAAACTGCTTTTTTCTTTGGGCGTCAACCTGTTCCGCCGCGAGAAATTCGCCGGGCCGCGCCGCGGATAATCAGGCTGCTTGCCAGGGATACCAGGATACTACCCTGCCAATGACACCGGTCCTGTTCACCGTACAGACGATATTGCTGGCGCTGGTAATCAGCCTTTTATTAAGCTGGTTCAGCGCTCACCTGGCGCGTCGCCTGGGATTGATCGATTGGCCTCGGTCTGCCGCCCATAAAACACACAACACCCCCACACCTCTGGCAGGGGGAATTGCCCTGGTCAGTTCGCTGGCGGTTTGTAGTTTACTCCTAGGAATTTTCACCGAACCTGCCGTGCGTAATATCCTGTTAACCGGTCTGTTGATTTTTGGGTTCGGTGTACTGGATGACCTGCTCAATATCCCCGCCTGGCTGAAATTATCCGGCCAGATCCTGGCAGCGATTGGTCTTGTTTTATTGGGCGTCTCCGTAGGCATTTTTACCTCACCGGAGTTCATCGTCCAATTTCCGGCACCCTGGTCGGGGTATTTGAATTTTCTGGTGACCATATTCTGGCTGGTTGGCATGACCAATGCGTTCAACTTTGTGGATAGCATGGATGGCCTGATGGTCGGGGTAGGCCTGATGGCAACCATGTTTTTTTGTATTATGGCGCTGGTTGCCGGCCAGGTCACGCTGGCAATTACCTTCGGAGTTCTGTTTGGCGTCAGCGCCGGGATCTATTTTTACAATTCTCCGCCTGCGCTTTTTTTTATGGGCGATTCGGGCAGCCAGACATTCGGTTTTATCCTGGCGGCGCTGGCGATTTATTACCAGCCAGTGGAAGCCAACCAATCGTCGTCCTGGATCGCCCCCATTTTGCTGCTGGGCGTGCCAATCTTCGATACGACCCTGGTGGTGCTCTCCCGTTTACGCCGCAGGCGCCCCATTTATCGTTCTGCACTGGATCACACCTATCACCGCCTGATCAAAGCCGGGTTTAAGGCAAATCGGGCAGTGTTGACCATGCAGGGAGCGTCACTGGTATTGGGCTTACTGGCGCTTGCCTGCATTTACCTGCCGCCATTACAGGCAAACCTGATTTTTTCGGCAACCATCCTGTCCGGTTTGGGTTCGGTTTTTTGGCTCGACCGGCGATCATTCTGGCCATGAAAAACCACCCGGAGAATCAACTTGATGAATGATTGGTCACTGAGCGATCAAGTGCGCCTTACCGTTCAACGCTGGCCTTATTTGCTGGCCAGCGCTCTGGTGGGGGCGATACTGGGCGGTCTGGCGGGCTTGATCTGGCCACCGGTTTACGAAGCTCGCCAGGAAATCTATGTCGGTCTGAATTCCGTGCCGGTCCCCGAAGAGCATCGCCGGCTGGAGCAGAGTTATTTCAACTTCCGGAATGTGGATGATTATAAAAACTGGCAGATGGAGCAGCTCAACCAGTTCCTCTTTACCTCAGAGGTGATCGAACCAACCCTCAACCGGCTGGAAGAATCCGCCATCAAATCTGAGCTCGAAGAACAACTTTCTACTACGAGTGGCATTCAAAACACCTTACGGGCTGAATGGCGCACCGCAGGGCGCTGGCAACTGGCTGTGCGCAGCCCGGAACCTTACAGCGCCCAAAGAATCGTGGAAGCCTGGGCAACCAGCGGGGTTGAGGCCAGCCAGGCGGCAGTGGAAAATGCGCGCGAGATGCTCGATCTCGAGCTCGAACGGCAGGACCTGGTGCACCGGCAGAATTCCCACCGGGAACGACTTAACAAGTTACGCCAGGTTCGACAGGCGCTTACCACACGGGCGGCTGAACTGGAAGAGGTAACCGAAACCCTGACGATCATACAACGTCAGGCATTATGGGGATTGGCATCTCAGGCTGCCGGTTTTACGCCGGCCTGGATGGACATCCTGGCGGAAATCCCCCAGGCTGATGCGCCTTCAACGGAGTATATAAACTGGATCGATCGCATTCTGGTCCAGATTGAAGAAGATTTGCGCCTGACCAGCGGGCAGGTGCAGGAAACTGCCTTGCTCTTTAGCGCCACCAGTGAAGCATATCAAAAAGCGCTCGAGGAAAGTTATGGGCTGGCGCCTGGACTGGTTGTGGAGGGGTTGGCGACAGGTGGAGCTTCTGTGCAGGCGATTCGTCCCACGGGGCTGTTAATTGCCAGCGGGGCATTGCTGGGGGTAATAGGCTGGTTCTTCTGGCTGATGGTGCGGATCAGCCTATCGAGGCCTGTATGACCAATTCGATGGGTGGCGCGTTGCTGAGGCGCCTTACAGAATTTTTCTGGGTCTTGCTGCTGCTTAGCCTGCCGGTCACCAGCTTTCCGTTTTTTCCGGGCAATGTCGGCGGGACAACCCTGGTCAGACCGCTGGCTTTCTATCCGCTGATTCCCCTGCTGCTTTTGTTTACCCTGCCTGCCCTGTGGAAATTCCGACTGCCGCGCACCTTTTTGCCGCTGATCGGCTTTGTTCTGGTGGCGCTTGCCGGTGGTCTGCTCAGCCTGAGCACCCAACCTCCGGAAAGCCTGGGGGTTTCGCTGAGCACCCGCCTGTTCCGCAACCTGGTCACATTGGGTTTTGGCGTCGCCTTATATCTGACCATCAGCCTGTATCCTCGCACCCGCTTGGCATTACACGGTTTGTTGCGCTGGCTCTACCTGGGCATGGGATTGGCGTTATTCTGGGGAACGCTGCAAGTGGTTTATGTGGTCAGGTTTTCGCAGCCATATTTTGATTTGCTTTCGCGGGTACAAAGCCTGGTCTCTACCCGGCGGCTCTTTGAGCAACGTATCTCCGGCCTGACTTACGAACCCAACTGGTTTGCCGAGCAAATCTGCTTTTTGCTCCTACCCTGGCTGTTGCCGGCTGTGTTGAGCAACACCACCATTTTTCGCTGGCGATACCGGCGGTTAACGGTGGAAGTATTGCTCACCCTGTGGGCAATTTTCGTCTTGCTGTTTACTTTTTCCAGAGTGGGACTGTTTATCCTGCTGGTGCTGGTCGGCGTCACTGTTTTATACTTACGCCCGAGACCACAAAAGTTATCTTACGCCGGGTTACGCACCCCAACACGCTGGATGGAAACAGTCGGAGTGTTGCTTATTTTACTGGTGGTGATTATGGTCGCCGGGTTGCAAAACGGCTATTTCTCCCGTCTATGGCGTTACTGGACAGAGGACACCAACCAGTCCTTTTTTGAATATATCGCCTTCGACCAGCGCTTTACTTATTGGGAGACAGCCGGCAGAATGTTCGTGGATTACCCTTTGCTCGGCATCGGAGTGGGCAATTTCGTGTTCTATTTTGACGATTACCTCGAGCAACGCCCGCTCTACACTCAGCCAGAATTGATCCGGCAGATTACGCCCACCGATAACGGGTTCACGCGCCTGGTCACCTCAAAAAACCTGTACGTACGCCTGCTGGCAGAGACCGGGATCGTCGGATCGGTGCTGTTTCTGGCTTTCCTGCTCAGTATGGTGGTGGAAGCATTCTTGCTCCGCTCTGCTGCACATCCCGAAGGACAGTATTGGAGCAATGCCTCGCGGCTGGCGCTGATTGTATTCGCCATCGGCGCGCTGTCCTATGATTCTTTTGCTTTGCCCAATATGTGGGTGGTGTTCGGGATGATCACGGCCGCAGCCCGGGTGTTTTCCGCACAGGCCGAGCCAGAAACCGCCTGATTCGACTCAGGGCGCGGGCAGAAAATCTTCCGGGCAGGCCAGGTTTTCCAGCTCCGGGCG
>JAGUYX010000110.1 GCA_020061145.1 Anaerolineales bacterium
CAGACGTTGACCACCGCCCAAGGCACTTTTTTGATCGAAGCCTTACCACCCGGGATACATAATCTGGTCGCCTACAGTCTGGATGGCGCTTATCAGGTTTTCCAGCAGGGCGCTCAGGTGGCAGCCGATGCCACCACCCCGGCGGAAATTTCATTATCTCGCGCTCCGATGGTGAATGTCACCTTTCATGTGCGCGTACCAGAAAAAACGCCGCCAGGTGTGCCGTTGCGTTTCGCCGGCAACCTGTACCAGTTTGGCAATACCTTCGCCGATCTGGAAGGTGGTTTCAGTACGGTCGCCAGCCGGATGCCTGTCCTTTTCCAACAACCAGAGGGCAGTTACACGTTGACCCTCAGCCTGCCGGCCGGCGCAGATCTGCGCTACAAATATACCCTGGGCGATGGTTTCTGGAATGCTGAATTGTCTGGCTCAGGGCGTTTCCTCACCCGGCAATTGATTGTCCCCGAGCAGGATACAGTGATTAATGATGTCGTCCAGACCTGGTCTGCAAAAAATGGGGATTACCTGACTTTTGATGTAATCGTCCCGGAAAACACACCAGACGGAGAATATGTCTCCATCCAGTTTAACCCCTTCACCTGGTCTGAGCCCATCCCCATGTGGCGGCTGGGAGAAAACCGGTGGGTTTATCTGCTGTATGGGCCGCTCACGCCATTACGCCAGCTCAGCTACCGGTATTGCCGTAACGACCAGTGCAGCGCAGCGGACGCTCTTGAGACCGCAGGTTACGAGAGCCCGGGGTTAACCGTTGACCTGGCAAATCCCTCCGCCAGGAGCCAGGAAACGCTGACGGGTTGGAACTGGCTGGAACCCAACCCGCCAGAAACCGACCTGCAATTGCCGACTTTCACGCCCAGAGATGAAAGATTTATCGCCGGTATCGAATTCCTGCCAGCCTATCACCCCACCTGGAACCCACTGGCAGGTTATGCCTTGCAAGATATTCAACAACTACAAGCCAACTGGCTGGTTCTGACCCCCACCTGGACATACACACACCAGAATCTTCCCGTCCTTGAACAGGTGCCCGGACAGGATGCGCTCTGGTTAGACCTGCTGAATACCATAACCCAAACCACCCGCGCCGGAAAACAGGTGATGATTTACCCCCAGGCGCGTTACCCGATCCCGTCTCAGGAATGGTGGCAAACCAGCCAGCGTGATTTTGCCTGGTGGGTGACCTGGTTCGACCGTTATCGGGTTTTCCTGCTCCACCACGCAGAGCTGGCGGAACGCAGCCAGGCAGGCGCGCTGGTGATTGGCGATGAAACCCTGGCTCCGGCCCTGCCCGGCGGCGTTTTACCGGATGGATCGCCTTCGGGAGTACCGGAGGATGCCCGACAGCGCTGGTCTGATTTGCTTGCGGAAGTCCGGTCGCGGTATACGGGGCAGCTCTATTGGGCAATGCCTTATTCTCCCGGAGGAATTGAACCGCCGGAATGGATCGACCAGGTGGATGGGATTTATCTCCTCTGGTCTGCTCCCCTGGCGGAGAATGCCGAGGCCGAATTGGCGGAAATGAGCGCCCGGGCAGCCGATTTACTCGATCGCGATCTTCAATCGTTGGTGAGTGAAATGAATAAAGCGCTGATTCTGGCTCTGGCCTATCCGTCTGCCCGTGGAGGCGCTTCCGGTTGTGTCCCGGACCCGCAGGGAGCCTGCCTGGAATTCAGTGCGCTTGCGCCACAACGCCCGGATATTCCCTCGACCACACTGGATTTGGGTGAGCAGGCGCGGGCTTATTATGCCATGTTGGTGGCGGTCAATGAGCGACCCTGGATTTCCGGCCTGGTGTCACGTGGTTATTACCCGCCTGTGATGCTGCAGGATAAATCCGTCTCCATCCATGGCAAGCCGGCTGCCATATTGTTGCAAAACGCATTTTCTGCCTGGCGCTCTGTCAAACCCTGAGCGTCTGGCAGAATTCTTTGCAAGTAATCAGGCCTGCGTCATTTTCTGTATGATATAATAGGTGAACTATGGAGTACAGCGAAGCCCGCAATACACAGTCACCCCCGACCGAAAGCCAGACGAACCAGACCGAATCGACGCCCCAACTACCTCCTGAAGTATCTGCTCAGGAATTGAAACAACAACGCAAGATTTTGCTGGCTATCGGGGGATTTTTAGTCTTGATGCTGGCGGTATTGGGCATTTCAGTCTGGCTTCTGACGCTCCCCACGACCGACACTGCCCGGGTACGGGATATTTTCATCATCATGATTGCAGCGATGACATTGGTGCTGGGCTTTGTACTGGTTTTACTTGTTTACCAGCTGGCCCGTTTGATCAACCTGCTGCAAAATGAAATCCGTCCGATTCTCGAATCAACCAATGAGACCAGCCGAACGTTACGTGGAACAGCCGTGTTCCTGAGCGAACATCTGGCTGAGCCGGTCATCAAACTGAATGAATCGCTGGCAGCCTGGCAACGGCTCAGAGACATGCTTAATCCAGGCCGGAACCGTAAATAAACGAAAATTACCTATTCAACAGGAAGGAGTGAACAAAATGTCTGATTCAAGTGGAGATTTTGGTGCTTTTGTAGCGGGGTTTCTGATCGGGAGTCTGGTTGGTGCGGCAACAGCCCTGCTGATGGCGCCTCAATCCGGAGAGGAAACCCGCTCATTGTTGCGAGACCGGAGCATTGAACTGCGGGATCGCGCCTATGAATCTGCCGATCAGGCCATGGCTCGCGCCGAAAGCGCGCTGGAAGACGCAAAGATGCGCGCGGAAAGTGCCATCCAGGAAACCCGCAAGCGCGCCGAAGAACTGGCCAGCATGGCCTCCAGGTCCGCCAGGCAGGCTGAAGAAACCGCCAGCGGCGATACAGCCGCCTGAACCCAACCGGTTGGCAATACAATCAAACACTCGTTCCGGGAAACAAAACGGAGCGAGTGTTTTGGCTTAATTTCTGTAACAAAAGGGGCTGGCGAGGGTCAGGCCAGCTCGCTCATGACCTGGGGAATGGTTTCCAGTAAATCTCCGGCAAGAATGCTGGCTGTATTGCCCGCCTGCGCTGCCGCTAGCAAACCTGCCTGGGCATGAATCCAGGCGCCGGCAACAGCAGCTTCAAACGCGTCCACACCCTGGGCGCGCAACCCGACAATTAAACCCGCCAGCACATCGCCTGTGCCGGCACGCGCCAGGGCCGGAGTGGCAACCGGGATGACAACCAGCCGACCGTCCGGCGCAGCCACCACGGTGTACGCGCCTTTCAATACCAGCACATGCCCCCATTCTCGTGAAAATTTTTCGGCAATGCCCAGGCGGTCGGCTTGAATCTCCCCTTTTTCAACGCCGCTCAGCACAGCCATTTCACCCGGGTGAGGGGTCAATATACTCTGCGGGGGAAGCTTCCCCTGCCAGTCTTGTATCTGAGCCAACAACTTAAGACCATCGGCATCTACAACCAGCGGCGGTAGCTGGTTCCCCGGCGCAGGTTGTGCCGCGGCCGGCTGGCGGACGAATCCCAGGCCACGCTTTTCGTCCCCCTCCGGTTCTCCACTCAGGAAATCTTCGATAAAACCACGGCTGGTCTCCTCCTGGCCAAAACCCGGCCCGAGGAGAATCCCGGTTGCTCGTCCCAGGTGTTTAAGAACCACAGGGGCGGCTTTGCGGGCAAATACACCCAGCTCATCCGGTAGCAGCAACCAGGTCGCTTCGGGAAAATTACCGGCCAGGGCTCTATGCAACGGCGCCGGAACACCCAGGGTAACCAGTCCAGCCCCCGCCAGATATGCTGCTCGACCGGAAAGCAGCACTGCCCCGCTATAATTCAGAGAACCGGCCAGGATCAGCGCTGTGCCAAACGTGCCTTTGTGCGCATCCAGTGGCCGGGGCGGTAAAATTCGGCGCACATCTTCCTGGCTTGCCACAAAGCGGTTTATTTTCTCCCAGGCAGGCAGCTTATCCGGTAAACCGATCCCGACCAGGGTCAACTCTCCAACCAGAGCAGCCGCCGGGAAACGAACCAGACCGGTTTTAATTGCTGCCATGGTCACGGTCAAATCGGCTGGTATGGTTTGCTCAGCGGCCTCCCCGAGATCGCAATCCACCCCGGAGGGACAATCGACCGCGATTACCAGCGGCGGCGTCTCCATTTCACCGAGTAATAAACGAACATGCTCCAGCGCCCGGCTTACTTCACCACGCAAAGGGAGTTTTATACCGGTGCCCAAGACACCATCCAGCAAAATCGCATGCTCGTTGAGCAGCCGGTCTAATTCCGCAAACCCGCGATCCTCGTAAGAATGGTAAATTCTTCCGCCAGCCTGTACCAGTTTTTCCAGCAATGGATCTCCTGCTTCCCGCACACGTACCAGGTAGGCGGTTGCTTTCCAGCCATCCAGCGCTAAAGCAGTCAAAGCTACCAGCGTATCCCCGCCGTTATTCCCGGAGCCTACCAGCCCCAGGATCCCATCTTCATCTAAAAACCCAAAACGCTCCTGAATTACGGATGCCAGATTATTTCCGGCATTATCCATCATGCGGGCATAGGTAAACCCACTGGCATCGGCCTGCTTTTCGATTGCAATCATTTCCGCGACAGAAACCAGTTTTTGGGTAAAGACCATTTCAGGTTATTTCCAGTGCTTCGATTATCTGATGGATGGTTTGCCGGTCGGGCAAATGCAAGCGTAACACCCTGCGACCCCTGTTATCCAGCGCCTGAAAATCGCCCAGCGCCTGAGCCAGGAGCAAGGTGGCAAAGGTGATGTCTTCGCCGGGGATTTCGGCATCATCCTCAGGTTCAGCAGTGATTTCCAGAAAAACCCCGGAATTCGGCCCGCCCTTGTGTAACTGCCCGGTTGAGTGTAAGAAACGAGGCCCAAATCCCAATGTCGTCGCCAGCCGGGTGCGACCTCGTAAGGCGCTCTGTAATCGGGCCAGTAATACCTCCATGGCGGGATTACGCGGCAGATATGCATTGATGGCGTAATAATCTCCGGCTTTACCAAGGGTGACAAACCTGGTCATCAGGCTGTGCAGGTTGGAGACACCCTCAACGAAATCCCGTTCGATTGCTCTGGATAAATATCCGCGGATACCTTTATAGGTCCAATCGGGCTTAGCTTCTTTGAGTTCACCTTCTTTAAGGTACTGGGCAATCATCTTGCGTGTGCGTGTTTTGTTGTCCTGCACATCCGGTTGATCGAAGGCATTAACCCCCAGAACGGAACAGGCAATGGCGGTGGCAAATTCCCAGCGATAAAACTCAGCCCCCAGGTTGTAATCCCGGTGGATATCGAACACCAGCACCGGATGCCCGGCTTTACGCAAAGCATCCACTTTCTGGTCATACATACCATCCCGCCGGAAATAGACAAACAACCGGTCATCATCATACAGGCGAGGAGAATCCAGGGTTTCTCCATCTACCGGGATGATGCCTTTGCCATTTTTGCCGCTGCTCTCGGCTATAAGCTGTTCGATCCAGCTGCCCAGGGGAGAGAGTTCAGGATCAGAGGCAAAGGTTAACTTATCCTGTCCATTTTGCGCCGCTACAGCGAGAATAGCACCCAAAACCAGCCCCGGATTACGCCCGGAGGGCAGTTCCGGCGTGCACTGGTTCGCCAGCCAGGCGGCGCGATCCAATAAACGACGCACATCCATACCCAGAATGGCCGCCGGCACCAGTCCGAAAGCAGTCAGAGCCGAATACCTGCCGCCAACCATCGGGTCAGCCAGAAAGACGCGCCGAAATTTACGTTCACGGCCTAACTTTTCAAGTGGAGTGCCCGGATCGGTGATGGCAATGAAATGCTCCGCGGCTTTTTCGCGCAACAGGCCTTCGGCTTTATCCCAAAAATATGCCAGCAAAGCATTCACTTCAGAAGTGGTGCCGGATTTACTGGAGACGATATAAAGCGTGTTTTCCACCGGCGAACGGCGCAACGCGTCCAGCACCTGGCTGGGCTCGGTTGAATCCAGAATTGCCAGATCCAATCCCCCACCCTGATCGCGTTGAATTGCCGGACCGAACATCAGGCTTTTCACTTCTGGCGCGAGGGAAGAACCGCCCATCCCCAGCAGCAGGGCGTGGGTGTAACGTGTCTGTTTTAGTTCTTCTCCCAGCGAATCGAGCTCGGGCAAGAGCTGGCGGCTTGATTCCGGTAAATTAAGCCATCCTAATCGCTGTTTTATCTCTTTTTGCCCTTCCAGGTCTTCCGTCCACAGGGTCGGGTCAGCTTTGAAGAGTCGCTGTACGGCCTTTGAGTCTTCCAGATGTTGAACGGTTTGTTTTACCGCCTCCGCCAGCGGCCCTAATTGGCGAACAGCCATCTCCCGCCGCTTTTCGATGGTCTCCAGCAGAGCGTCATACGCTTTAGCGAACGCTTCCACACCTTCGGTTTCCAGTTCCTGGGTTATCTGTTCCAGTGAGATACCCAGCTTTTCCAGGTCCTTAAATTGCTTTTGGGCTTCACCGATATGTTTATCGACACTTCTGCGTGGATTTCCATGATCTTTGAAAGCCTCCAGGGTGGACTGGGGGACCGTATTCACGGTATCCGGTCCAATTAATTCATCCACGTAAAGCGTGTCCGGAAATGCAGGGTTCTTTGTGCTGGTGGAAGCCCACAAAGGGCGTTGGACCCGGGCTCCGTTGGCTTTTAATTTTTCGAAGCGCTGGTTGCCAAACACTTTTTTAAACTCACGGTAGGCGAGTTTTGCATTGGCTATCGCCGTACCTCCCAGCAATTTGCTTGCCAGCTCAGCTTCGGGTCCCTCTTCCCGAATGATGGCCTCCAGCGCTTTATCTGCCTTGGTGTCGATACGAGAGACAAAAAAGGAAGCTACCGAGGCGATCTGATCCACCGGTTGGCCTTTTTCCAGGCGTGCTTCCAGACCGGAGAGATAAGCCTCCATCACTTCCAGGTAGCGCGTCAGGGAAAAGATCAGTGTGATGTTGATATTCAGTCCGGCCGCGACCGCTTCTTGGATCGCAGACAATCCTTCTTTGGTGGCCGGAATTTTTACCATTAGATTGGGTCGATTTACCGCTTTCCACAATCGCCGGGCTTCTTTCAACGTTTGGCGACTGTCATAAGCCAGGTGCGGGTTGACTTCAATGCTTACATAACCATCGTCTCCATGGGTTTCATCGTAAACCGGACGCAGGATATCCGCCGCGGCCCGAATATCCTCGAGCATTAATTGTTCCAGGATTTGCTCGGCGGTAAAACCTGCCCAGGCCATTGGAATTAAGGCAGAATCATAATCACCGGATCGGGCAATCGCCTGGTGGAAGATACTCGGGTTGGAAGTTAATCCGCGAATTTCCCCATCCTGCACCATACGTTCAAGCTCATGATTTTCAATCAGCCGGCGTTCGATGTTGTCATACCACAGAGATTGTCCAATTTTGGTTAACTGCTGAATCGGGTCTGGCATGGTATTCCTTTCTCTTCCGCGCCAACAAATCACCGGTTTATGGAGCCATCGACCTCAGGATGCAGTTTTGAGGGGAGTTGCCAGCATCTGCTGGGCGCGCTTGACAATCTGCTCCACGGTTAACCCATATTCCTGGTAAATTCGTTCATATGGGGCCGAAGCGCCAAATTTGTCTACGGAAATCATTTCGCCTCTGTCGCCAATCCAGCGTTCCCAGCCCAACGAAACGCCTGCCTCGACAGCCAGGCGTATTCTGACCCCTGGAGGAAGTACAGATATGCGGTATTCCCTGTCCTGCTGCTCAAATAACTCCCAGGATGGGAAAGAGACCAGGCGCAGATTGACTCCTTCCGCTGCCAGCAGCAAACCCGCCTCCACAATCAAACCCACTTCCGAACCACTGGCCAGCAGGATCAGCTCAGGAGAATTCTCGCCCAGATCTGCCAGCACATAGGCTCCCTTGCGTAACCCTTCCGCAGAGGCATAAACCTTCCGGTCAAGCACCGGTACATTCTGGCGCGTCAACATCAATGCGGTGGGTCCGGAGCGACGCTCGATGGCTACCTGCCAGGCAACTCTCACTTCATTGGCATCTGCCGGCCGGATGTTGACGAGGTCAGGAATAGCGCGCAAAGCTGCCAGGTGCTCAACCGGCTGGTGTGTGGGGCCATCCTCCCCCAACCCGATGCTGTCGTGAGTGAAAACCCAGATGCTGGGGTAATGGGAAAGCGCAGAAAGCCGGATCGCCGGGCGCATATAGTCAGAAAAAGTCAAAAAAGTACCGCCATAAGGGATAAGCCCGCCATGCACCGCCATACCATTGACGATCGCCCCCATGCCGTGCTCGCGCACCCCAAAATGCAGGTTACGACCCTGGGGTGAGTCTGCCTGAAATGAAGGTGATCCGTCGATCCAGGTTTTGTTCGAAGGCGTCAGATCCGCCGAACCACCCATCAGCTCCGGGATACGTTTCGCCAGCACATTCAACACCTTGCCAGAGGCAGCCCGCGTCGCCATCCCTTTGCTGCTGGCTTCGAACTCAGGCAGATCCACCGCCCAATCCTCGGGAAGGGAACCATCGATTCGCCGTTTAAACTCCCGCGCCAGGTCAGGGAATGCCCGGGCATAAGCTTCCAGTTTCTTCTCCCAGGCTTCTTCCAGCAACCTGCCTTTGCCCACGTTCACTTCAAAATGACGGCGTACATCTTCGGGTATCAGAAACCAGGGTTCCTGGGGCCAGCCCAGCTTATCCTTGGCGCCGCGCAATTCGTCCACACCGGGCGGTTCACCATGCGCCTCTTTGGTGCCGGCCCGGGTAGGCAGGCCATAACCAATCTGGGTGTGGCAAATGATCAGGCTCGGGCGAGGATCTTCACGCGCAGCTTCGATTGCCCGGTCGATCTGGTCGATATTATTCCCATCCGGAACCTCTTGCACGTGCCAGCCATAAGCTTCAAAACGTTTGCCACGCTCCTCGGTAAATGCCAGGTCGGTGGAACCATCGATGCTGATCTGGTTGCTGTCGTATAGATAGATCAACCTTCCCAGTTGCAGGTGCCCGGCCAGGGAAGCCGCTTCAGATGCCACACCTTCCATTAAATCCCCATCCGTCACCAACCCGTATATCCAGTGATCGATAACCTCGTGACCCGGCCGGTTGAACTCTGCCGCCAGATGGGCTTCGGCAATCGCCATCCCCACTCCATTGCTAAATCCCTGTCCCAACGGGCCGGTAGTCACCTCTACGCCGGGCGTCAGACCATATTCGGGATGACCGGGCGTCCGGCTGCCCCACTGGCGAAAATTCTTGATTTCTTCCAGAGAAAGATCGTAGCCGTTCAGATGCAGCAAGGCATACAAGAGCATGCAACCATGCCCCCCGGATAAGATAAACCGATCCCGACCAAACCAGGCCGGATTGTGGGGATTAAACCGCAAATGACGCATCCACACGGTATAACCGATCGCGGCTGCTCCCATGGGCAATCCGGGGTGACCACTATTGGCGGTTTGTACTGCATCTGCTGCCAGAAAACGGATGGTATTTAACGATTTTTGGACGAGGTCTGAGTCAGGCGCCATAAAGCTACTTCCTTTTCGTTGACACTTTCGAATTTTTTGTATCGCCGCAAAGATGATCTAAATTCTGAAGGATGGTAGACAGAAACGGACCCAATAAATTATACCTTACCGCTTTACGGGTTCATTTTGTTGTCGATTAAGGTTAAGGAAGTGGATAAAATAATTAATCTTCAACAAGTGAAAGAATTCACGAATTTCGGTTACATTTGTCACAACTTGGTTAATACTTTTGTTACTTAGTGCAATCAGGCGAACGATTTACACTCATTTTAACGCTGTGTTTCCGCCTGTTGCCCGCTTTACCACAGGAGTGGTAATGGTTTCACCGAAGAAAAAGGAGACGCACGATTAGACATCTACCGGCTTCCAATCCTTCCATATCCGTTTTGGTTTTCCTGGCGAGTGCATCGATTCGACGCGCTCGCTTTTCATTCTCCCCCGGTTATCCCTGGAGGTGACCCTTGAGCATACAAACGGTAGTTTCTCCTCAGGACACCAATCCAAATGTGCGCTTTCTGGAGGAAGTGAGCCTGCACACAGCAGGGGTCTCACGCCTGGAAATGTGCATTCAATGCGGCACCTGTGGGGGGTCCTGCCCCTCCGCTGCTGACATGGACCATACCCCGCGTATGCTTTTTGCCATGGTTCGTGCCGGAATGCGCACAGAAGCCCTCAGCAGCAACACGCCCTGGATCTGTGTCTCCTGTTACCACTGTGTCGTCCGCTGCCCTCAGGAGGTGCACATCGCCGATGTGATGTACACCCTCAAAAGCATGGCGATAAAAAACAAGCTCTACAAAGACGCCACAGCCCCCGATTTTTCCCAGACATTTGTTGAAATGGTTGAGAACTATGGGCGCAGCTACGAGTTTGGGCTGGCGACCCGCCATTATTTGAAACACTTTCCGCTTCGCCTACCGAATATGGCGCCTATGGGTCTGGGAATGCTCACTAAAAAACGGATGGATCTGCGCCCGAAGAAAATCAAGGGTATCGACCAGTTACAGGCGATTTTGGAGCGGGCAAAAGAAGTGGAGGCGGTCTCATGAATGAGTACCTGTTCTATCCCGGCTGCTCCATGGAAAGTAATGCAATTGCGTATTCCGAATCGCTCAAAGCCATCAGTAAACCCCTGGAGCTGGTGCTGAAAGAAATCGACGATTGGAATTGTTGCGGCGCTACCGAGTACGTGGGCATCAGCCTGACCCCGGCTTATGCGCTTATCACCCGCAACCTGGCGCTGGCTTCCCGGCAGGCCAAGGACAGCCATACCGTGGTTGCGCCGTGCAGCGCCTGTTATCTCAATCTGGCCAAAGCAGATTATTACATGCGTGAGAGCCCGCGCTTGAATCAGAATGTCAATACAGCTCTGGCTGCCGGCGGTTTGAGTTATCGACCCGGATCCCTGGAGATTCGCCACCTTTTGGATGTAATAATCAATGATATCGGGTTAGCCGAGATCAAGAAACATGTCGTCCGCCCATTGAGCGGCTTGCGCGTGGCTCCTTACCTGGGCTGCATGGTACCCCGTCCGGATTATGACCAGCGCTGGTCGGATGCCGAACATCCCACCGAGCTGGATCGTTTACTGAAAGCCCTGGGCGCGGAAGTGATCGACTATCCTCTAAAAACGCATTGTTGCGGCGGGCATATGACCCAGATAAGCCCGTCCACTGCTTTTGAATTAATCCGCCGGTTGATCAGTTCTGCCGACCAGTACCATGCGGATTTGATGGTCACCCTCTGCCCAATGTGCCAGATGAACCTGGACGCCTATCAGAATGAAACCAACAAACATTTTGGCACTCATTATCATATGCCGATCCTGTTCTTCACCCAGTTGATCGGCCTGGCATTTGGCCTGGACGCAAGTGAGCTCGGCATCGGTCGTGAACTGGTCAGCGCCCGGGCAGCTTTGAGCAAAATTGGCGTGGAACCACCTCCAGAAGAGCCAAAGCCGCCCAGAAGGCGCAAGGAAAAAACCACCGGCTTGCCCATGCCGCAGATGCCTGCTGAAGAGGAGGTGGTTTGATGACTTCCCAGGATAACCCCGAAAAAGATCAGGGTAAACGAATCGGTGTGTATGTGTGTCATTGCGGCACCAATATCGCCGGGACGGTGGATGTCGAGGATGTGCGCGACTGGGCGCTGGAAAAACTGGGCGACCGGGGTGTAGTGATTTCCCGCGATTATAAGTTCATGTGCTCCAGCCTGGGACAGGAATTGATCGAGAAGGACATCCAGGAAGAGAAGCTGGATCGGGTGGTTGTAGCCGCCTGTTCGCCGCATCTCCACGAAAAGACCTTCCGCACCGCCTGCTCCAAGGCGGGCTTGAACCCTTACCTGTGCGAGCTGGTCTCCATCCGTGAACAGGTTTCCTGGGTACATAGCGACAAAGTCGCTGCCACTGCCAAAGCCAAGGCCGTGCTATCAGGCGGAGTCGAGCGTGTGATCCACCATCAGCCGCTCGATCCCCTGCACGTACCCATCCAGCCTGCCACTCTGGTGGTGGGGGGCGGGATCGCCGGCATACAGGCAGCGCTGGAGATTGCAGATAGCGGTTTCCCGGTCTATATGGTAGAACGTGAACCCAGTATTGGCGGCCACATGGCCCAGTTTGATAAGACCTTTCCAACCCTGGACTGCGCTGCCTGCATCCTGACGCCAAAAATGGTGGATGTCGGTTCGCACAATAACATCACCCTTCTCACCTGGAGTGAAGTGGTACGGGTCGAAGGATATGTTGGAAACTTCACGGTAACCATCAAGAAAAAACCCCGCTATGTGGATGAAGAGTTATGCACCGGTTGTGGTATCTGCGTGGAAAAATGCCCCAAGAAGGTGATCGATGAGGTTTTCGAAGCCGGTCTGGGATACCGAAAAGCCGTCTACACCCCCTTCCCCCAATCCGTGCCAAAATTTCCGGTGATCGATTACGAAAATTGTACCTACTTCCAGAAAGGCACCTGTAAGGCGTGTGAAAAATTCTGTCCGACCGGGGCGATTGACTTCAACCAGAAAGAAGAATTCATCACCATCCAGGTGGGAAATATCATCCTGGCGACCGGTTACGATTTGTTCGACGGTCGCCGGGTGACCCAATACGGGTACGGTCGCCTGGCAAACGTCTATACCAGCCTGGAATTCGAGCGGCTTTCCAACGCCGCCGGGCCTACCAATGGCGATATTGTCCTGCGCGACGGGGTTACCCATCCGGCATCGGTCGGCATCATCCACTGCGTTGGCAGCCGGGATCGTAACTACAACAATTACTGTTCGGTAATCTGTTGTATGCAGGGGCTTAAATTCGCCCACCTGGTCAAAGAACGCACCGGCGCCACGGTTTACAACTTCTATATCGATATGCGGACTGCCTACAAGGCTTACGATGAGTTTTACCAGCGCGTACTCGAGGAAGGTACCCTGTTTGTGCGCGGAAAAGTGGCCGAGGTGACGGACGCTGCCCGGCTGCCCGGTGAAGAAGGAAAACTGATCATCCAGACGGAAGATACCCTGGTGGGGAAGCAGCGGCGTATCCCGGTGGATATGGTCATCCTTTCCATCGGTCTGGAGCCCCGCGCCGATTCGCGTGAAGTCGCCAAGCTGTTTGGCATTTCCTGCAGCAGCGATGGCTGGTTTACCGAGAAACATCCCAAGCTGGATCCGGTCGCCACCATGACCGAAGGGATTTTCATCGCTGGTGCAGCTCAGGGACCAAAAGATATCCCCACCAGTGTTTCCCAGGGTGCAGCAGCAGCCGCCCGGGTGTTGGGGCGCATCCAGCAGGGTGAAATCGAGCTGGAACCCGTGCGCGCCACCATCGATGAGAGCAGATGCTCCGGATGTCGCATTTGCAATAACCTGTGCCCGTTCAACGCCATTTTGTTCCACAGCGATCGGATGGTCTCCGAGATCAACCCGGCGCTTTGCCAGGGATGCGGAACGTGTGTGGCAGCCTGCCCGGCAGGAGCGATCAGCGGCACCGTCTTCAGCAACGAACAAATTCTCTCGCAGATTGAGGGACTGCTCCTGTTAAATGTCGCCCCCATGGGAGGTACAGGATGAGCGAGGTATTCGAACCCGTCATCATTGGATTTACCTGTAACTGGTGCAGTTATCGCGCTGCAGACCTGGCTGGAACTGCCCGGATCAAATACCCGCCAAACGTGCGGCTGATCCGTTTGATGTGTTCCGGACGGTTGGATCCCACCTTTGTCTTCAAAGCTTTGAGCAGCGGCGCAGATGGGGTGTTGATTACTGGCTGTCACCCTGGCGAGTGCCATTACATCGAACAAAATTACAAAGCCTTGCGACGTTATCTGCTCATCCGGCGCACCTTAAAGCAAATGGGCATCGAACCAGGGCGAGTCAAGCTGGTTTGGGCCAGCGCGGCTGAAGGCGTGCGTCTGGCCGAGGAGATCACCATACTGGTGGAAGAAATTCGCCAATTGGGACCGCTGGATTGGCCAGGCAAAATCACCGGCAAAGGACAGGTAGCGTTTCTGGAAGAATCGCCTGCAAAGGAGGCCGTGGTATGAGCACCAACGGAAAACCGAAGTTTGCCATGTATTGGGGTTCTTCCTGTGGCGGCTGTGAAATTGCCGTGCTCAATATCCATGAAAAGATCCTGGATGTGGACGCCAATTTTGAGGTCGCTTTTTGGCCGGTAGCCATGGACGCCAAATACAAGGATGTGGAAGCTATGCAGGACGGAGAAATCCTGCTGACCCTGTATAACGGCGGTATCCGTACGGCAGAAAATGAGCATATCGCTCATCTTTTGCGAAAAAAGTCGAAAATCCTGGTGGCGTTCGGCTCCTGCGCTCAGGAAGGCGGCATCCCAGGGCTGGCGAATTTCACTTCACGCGAGCAACTCTTTGATACCGTCTACGCTTCCCCTTCTACAGTGAATCCCGAGGGAGTGCGTCCGGTGTATGACTACCCGGTGCCGGAAGGCGAAATACATATCCCCGAGTTTTATAAGGTATTACGCCCGCTGGATAAGGTGATCGATGTCGATTACTATATGCCCGGCTGCCCGCCTGAATCCCACCAGATTGCGGCGGTGATCGACCTGGTGATCCAGGTCATCCAGGGCAAGGC
>JAGUYX010000091.1 GCA_020061145.1 Anaerolineales bacterium
ACAGTCAACACCATCCACTCCGGGCGGTTACCCGAGCGCCGGAAAGCTTCGACCACCTTCAGACGTTTGGTGGCGCGTTTTCGTTTTTGTTTACTCTTAGATGTGCGGATTTCGTGCCATAGCTCTTCAGCCATACGGTCGAGATCGAGGCGGCGCAGGATATCGTAAAAAGCTTCAGCGCCCATATCGGCGCGGAAAACCTGTCCCCAGCGTGAGCGCAATTCGCGATAACGGGTTTCGCCCATAAAGGTCAGGGGGCGCAACTCCAATAATTCATCGCGCATACGGGTATATTCGCTGCGGTTGGAATCGGCCTGATCTTCGAGCTGGTTGCGCAATTCGTTCATTTGCGTGTCCGCTTCGGCGCGCACCTTTTCGATATCAAGCTTAATCTGCTCGGCCTCGCGCTGTTTTTGTTCGCGCAGGTTAGACTCAAGCTCCTCAAGTTTTTCTTTGACGTATTGCTGGACGCGACCGATATGCTGGTTATTGATTGCTTCACCAGCCTCAGCGATGATGAAATCCGTGTCGGGAAAATGTAATGTGGTGCGGGCGGTTTCGCCCATCTGTTCTTGCAGGCTACGCTCCATCCGCTGACCGGCCTGCATCACCGGCTCGATATTCTCCGCCACCATATCGTCATATTTCTGTTCGATAACAGAATTTTGAGCCTGTAAATCGACGATGTGCTTATCGCGCCCGGCTTTAATCTCTGCAATTCGGGTATTGATCTTGGCAGCCTGATCCCGCTCGGTAATGGCGATTTTTTCTTCTAATTTTTTAAGCGCCTTCTGCCGGGAGTCTTCATCGACATACGTAACAACATACTGGGCGAAATACAGCACACGATCCAGGTTCCGGCGCGAAATATCCAGGAGCAACCCCAGATAGGAAGGAATGCGCCGGGTGTACCAGACGTGCGCCACAGGAGCAGCCAATTCAATGTGCCCCATGCGTTCGCGGCGTACCGAAGAACGGGTGACTTCCACGCCGCATTTATCACATATAATGCCTTTATAGCGGATATTCTTATATTTCCCGCAATAACACTGCCAATCGCGGGTTGGCCCGAAAATGGCCTCACAAAACAGGCCGTCTTTCTCCGGTCGTAAGCGACGATAGTTGATGGTTTCCGGTTTCAGTACCTCACCATAAGACCAGCTGCGGATGACTTCTGGAGATGCCAGACGAATACGTAATGCGGTCAACCCTTTGGTTTCCACGCGTGTGCCTCCTGCTACAACTTAAATCACCGAAAATGATCTGTTAATCCAAGAACCGACGACGATTTCCCCCGGTCAGGCCGGCATAGACGCAAAAATGGATTCAAAATGCGGGAAAACGTGTTGGCGATGCAAGGGGGTACCTCTAAAAACAAATTAAAGCAAGCGCGTGAGTAGTTACGCCTCAAGCGCTCGCCGGGTGTTTTGGACTATTCTTGGTTTAACATGTAAGGCGTATTATAACAAATTTTTTGGGTTCAGGTCAAGCAAAATTTAGAGAGTTTCCTGAGAAATTTCACTGGTTTTTTGCTCGGGTTGGCGAAGGGGAATGATAAAGTGAAAGGTACTGCCCTTGCCAAGCTGGCTTTCCACCGCCACCTTGCCATGATGCCGTTCAGCGATCGATTTTACGATCGCCAGACCCAGGCCGGTGCCACGCGGCTGTACCGCTCCACGCCGGCTGACCCTGAAAAACTTTTCGAACAGGCGCGCCTGGTCTACCGGGGCAATACCAATGCCGTTATCTTTGACAAACAGGCGAACGCGATCGGCCTGTAACTCCACGCCCACCACTACTTTTCTCCCAGAGTCAGTAAATTTGATGGCGTTTTCAACCAGATTCTGAATTGCCTGCAGCATTAACGCCTGGTCAGCTTCAACCACCGGTTCGACGTTTTCCGGGAACGCCAGCTGCAGATTAATTTGTTTTTGGGCAGCCTGGTGTTGCAGCGTGGCGATGGCCTCCTCCACCACATCCCTGATCGGAATCATCTCCAGCCGCAGGCCAACGCCAGCTTCAATCCGGCTCAGATCGAGCAGGTTATTGACCATGCGAGACATACCTTCGATGCTGGAAACAATCTTGCTGGCATAACCAGCCTGCTGCTCATTCAACTCCCCGACCATTTGCAGCATGGTGGCATAACCGTGAATCAAGGTCAACGGTGAACGCAGGTCGTGACTGACATTGGAGACAAATTCGGATTTGAGGGCATCCAGTTCCTTAAACTGGGTAATATCGCGCATCACGCATACCCGACCGCTGCGCTGGCCGTTCATCATGGTGGACGAAGCCACTGCCAGGTAAGTGCGCCCATCCGGCAGGGTCACTTCCGCCGATTGGCGGTCCGCGGCATTATTTTCCAATAAAACCTGCAGGCGTTCGTTGGGGATGACCTTTTTTACTTCCTGACCGCGCTCGAGCGATACTTCTTCACCAAAAGCTTTCCGTGCCGCCGGGTTGGCAAGCATTAACCGATTCTGCGAATCGGTCACCAATACCAGGTCGGGCGTGGATTCCAGGATCGCAGCCAGTCGCTGGCGTCCAACCTCTGCGTTCAGAAACAAATTGGCGTTGGCGGTAGCCAAGGATGCCTGGCTGGCCAGGGTGATGTAATAACGGGTTTCTTCTTCGGTGAAAATATGCGGCTCATCGAATGCCAGCCAGAAGACCCCGTAATATAAATTTTCGTGACGTAAGGCAAAAACTGCCATCGCCTGGGGACGCTGGTACACATTTTCGAAGCGCAAAACGCGCACTCTGGCGGGGTTGGTCAGGATGATACGATCCTGTTGGCGGGCCAATTCCAGGACTTGCGGATTGAGTACGCTAAAACTCTGGCCGTCCGAACCTACCTCCAGGTGCTCGGGAACCAGACCCGGCACCTGGCTCAGATCGGCAAACGCCAGGGGGTCCAGCACGATATGCGCCGAAGCAGCGTTATTGACCACGGCTGCGTTGAGCACCGGGAGGAGCGATTCCTCCAAATCCAGACTGGAAGAGACACCCAGACTGACAGTTAACAACTGGTTCAGCTCGTCCAGGCGGGCTTTCAAGCTCCCGCGCATCTGTTCGAAAGATCGGCGAAGCTGGCCGATTTCATCATGTCCTTCAACAGCCAGGGGGTGATCGAGCTGTCCCTGTGCAATCCGGTCGGCTTCCACTGCCAGAACACGTAGTGAATTGGTCACGCTGCGGATGCCAATCTGAGCGATGATCAGAGTGACAAAGGAGAGTACCAGGATCATAACCAGCAACGGTGCGGCAAACTCAACTGAAAGCTGTTGCGATTGGCGCGCCGGCACCCACACGGCGGCTGACCAGGGGCGTCCCACTGCCTGGGAATAATAAACCAGGCTACGTGTTCCATCCGGCGCGGTCTGATCGGAAAAAGGTTGTTCCGGACCGGCTGTGCCGGGATAATCGGACATGATCATCTGGGGAGCCGGGTGGTAGAGAATCCTTCCACGTTCATCCAGTAGATAACCCTCGCCATCGATGTCGGTCAGGCTGTCCAGGCTCGCCAGGATGGGTTGGGTAAAGGGATTGGTTTCCAGATCGATCCGTCCGATCAGCACGCCGCGCACCAACCCGCTCGGGTCCATAACATGTGCCAGAAATGAAACCCGAGCTGCATGCATCCCCGATCTGGGTGGGATAGCATAGGATTGGATGCGTACTCCATTCAACGCCAGGTCTACGCCCATTTGCTCTTCAAGGGGAGCATTGGCGACAGCATAATTGTCTTCCGGAAAGGCTGCCACCAACTGCCGGTCGGCATCCAGCAGATAAAGCTCACTGAAAAATGGCACTCGCCGCAAATTTTCGCGCAGAACATCGGTTAATTCTGCTGAGGTAGCGGTTAACAACCTGGGGTCATCGGCAATTTGTTGAACCAGATCCTGGCCGGCTTCCAGGAAAAATGGCACACTCTCCACGGCATTTCCCACAGCGCTGGACATACGTCCCTGGAGCATCTGCCGGGCAGCGTTCCCGGAAACGATCCAATCGCCCACAACCAGCAATAACATGATGATCAGACCGATGGGTAGCATGGTGTACAGGAAGCGTGCTTGCAGGCTTTTCTCGGCTGGAGAAACCTCCAGCGGGCCGCTGATTCCCCAGCCTTTGACTTTGAAGATGGTCAGCGCTTCGCAGGCCAAACCGGCAATAACCAGGCTGCCGCCGACTGCCAGAAGTATGCCGGGTAGATTGGTAATGGCATAATCCAGGCGCGCGACCACATTCCCCGTGGCTAAAAAGGTTGCATCCAGCGTAAAGACCAGGCTGAAAATCAGAATCGACAGTCCGGTGACTGCCAGTGGATGGCGAAGTACACGGTAAACCAGCGTACGATAACGCTGGTGCAATAAAGCTCCCAGAACAAGCCCAAGCAGGGAAAGCTCGACCAGGAGGAACGGATTATGCGTTCCATACATTCCGAAGATCAACGCATGTAAGCCTGCCAGCAAACCGGCGTACAATGGACCCAGGAAACCCGCAGCCAGGTACCAGGGTAAGGCGGCTAAGAGGAGCAGCACCACACCGCCAGGTTCGAACGCCATCGCCGGCAAAAGCATCGCGCCATTTCCCGGCAGGGATACCCCGAAACTGATCGACAGGAGAATTTGCGCCGTTACCAGACCAAGGAAAAACCAGCGCCGGTTGCCGGTTAAGGGCAGGTTATATCTCCGCCACTTGCGCACCAACAAAACCAGCGTCCCCAGCCAGACCAGCAGCAACAACCAGCCAGCCACATTCTGGGGAGGCATTAAATATGGTCGATCGGTTGGGTACGGAAAGAAAATTGTCATCGGATCACTATGCCGCGCCTTACAAGGGAGATTATAGCATCCTGCTGTGGTTCAGCAACCAGGCTGGTTATTGTTGGTCCGGAAAAACCTGACTGCAAGCAATAGTTGACAAAATTGTATGTTCAGGGGGTAATAAATTCAACCAGAGTCAGCGGGCGATCTATAAGCCCGGCATAATACCCGCGGCGATGTTCGGGGAGCAAACGCGCCAGGACAATCATGGCTTCCTCGGTCATCTGGCGTAACTGCTCACGGTGGGGTCTTTCTGTGTTAATTCGAAATCGAAAGGGTTGTCCAATACGCACTCTGGCGCCAGGCTGCCACCAGCGACGGGAAAAGGGGAAAGTCGGAAAACCCTGCGAATTGTCAATGGCGACCGGTTGAATCGGAGCGCCAGTGCGGGCTGCCAGGAAAGCCACACCTTCACGCGCCTGCTGCAAAGCCGGGCTACGCGTGCCTTCCGGCGCAATCAGGATGGTTTCCCCGGCCTGGAGTACCTGCTCGGCTTTCCGCAACGCCTGGCGATCCACCCCGGCGCGTTCTACCGGAATTACATGCCACAAATAGGGAAAAATTCCAACCAGGGGATAATCGAATACCTCTTTTTTTGCCATCGGCGTGATCAGGCGTGGATACCACGTCATTACAGACAGGGAATCAATGAAGGCAATATGATTGATCATCACAATCATCGGCCCACTGCGGGGAACCCACTCCAGGCCTTCCACCGTGTCTACTCGCGCCAGCATTGTGAAGCCAATATAGCGCATCAAGAAACGCAGAATTTTGCGACGGAGGATAAATTTTTCGTGACGATAACCTTCGATCGCCCGCGTTTTTTCGGTAGCTGCGAGGTAGCCGGTTTCCTGGTCTCGAGACATGGGTAATTTATCCGGCATTCGTTGCCTGTCCTACCAACAGGAGGGTTTTATCCAGCACGGTTTGCGCATCCAGGCCATCGCTGTTCAGAATGATCGCGTCCTCCGCAGGTTTTAACGGAGCGATCGCGCGTTGAGAGTCGATCTCATCCCGCTTGCGCATACCTGCCAGGATACTCTTGTATGTTTCATGCCCGCCCCGGGCGCGTAATTCCTCAAAACGCCGGCGGGCGCGTTCTTCCACCGAGGCATCCAGGTAAATTTTCAGATCAGCATCCGGCATCACCACCGTACCGATATCCCGACCGACCATGACCACATTGCCGCGTTGGGCGATGCGTCGCTGCTGAGCAGTTAATGCCTGGCGCACTCCCGGGATAGCCGCAACTATGGAGACATTGGCCTCCACCTCGGGGCTGCGGATCTCCCAGGTCACATCCTGTCCATCCAGCAGGATATCCGAGGCGCGCCCATCGTCCTGCGAGGGTGGGCGGACATCGATCTGCGCCTGCTCCGCCAGGCGGGCCAGAGCGATGGGGTCCTGCAGATCCAGGCCTCGCTGCAAGGCTGCCAGGGTTACCGCCCGATACATCACGCCGGTATCGAAATACAGGTAGCCCAGGTGTTGCGCCAGGCGCATTGCCAGCGTGGATTTGCCGGAGGCGGCAGGGCCATCGATCGCAATGGTCAATTTTCTTTCACCCAAAGTTTTTCCCCTTCTCCAAGGGATCAAGTGCGGACATCGGCCCTGAAAGTGAGAGGATTTGCGACGGCTGAGAAGAAGAAAGCCATATCTTCCCGCCTGTCCGCTCCGGTCCTCCATGGGGATTTGTCATGGAAGTTCTTCCAGAGGAGGAAAAGCATCCTCGTTGGTGGGTTGGTCTGGAGCTGCCTCTCCATCGGAGCTTACCAGCTCACCGCCTGGAAATAGATCACCCCGCGCCCAGAGCGTCAAACCAGATTGTTCCACCACTCCCCGGCGGTAAAGCAGCCAGTTTAACCAATCCAATGGGGTGTATTTTTCCCAATCCGGGGATACCTGCCAGATAAAATCCTGGCCACGGTAGGATGCGCTCAACGCGGGTTGCGCCGCGTCCGAAGAGGTGATAATCACCGGGGGTACCCCGCTGGCGCCTGCTACGGGGGTATACGCAACTTCCTGATGATTACGCAGCGCCCACCGTAAAACCGGATCATTTACCTGACTATGCACCTGTAAATGATCCCGCCTGCCGCTATTCCATTCCGCCAGGTCGCCCAGGGTGGTTTGCAGATACTGAACCTGCCCGGTGGCCGGGGGCGCCTGCCATAATTCCAAAGCCCGCGAGGTTTCCGGGCGACCAACAGCCAGCGCTTCCCCAACCAGCAGCAACCCCAATCCCCAGGTAAGCCCCCAAACCACACCTCGCACCGCATCCTGGTTATTCCAACCAGCGCCAATAAGCAGGGTGACAATCACGCCAATAACTACCAGTCCACCCAGAAAAGCCAAACGCAGGATTTGTTGGTCTCGCAGATAAGCCGCCAGGTTTAATGTACCCACCAGCATCAAAACCAGGATCAGAGCGCCCTGCATCCAGGGGACATACCAGGTTTGAGGTTTGCCGGAAAGGAGATGACCCAACTCCCGCGCCGCCAAAACCCAGAGCGGCAGGATTACCCAGGCCAGGTCTTCCGGCTGGCGGGCAGGTTTAAGCAGGATCAAAAGCAAGGTTACCCCCATCCAGAACAGGAAAAAGACATCCAGTTTGGATTTCTCTCCCCTAAAAAGACGGAAGAAACGCGCCGAAACGAAAGTCAAGGCGAGGGTCTGATAAACAGCCAATGACAGCAAGACCAACCCTGCCGGAAGCCCGCCCTTACCGGTAAAACCAGCGACAAAGGTGATAAAACTGGCAGCAAAATCGGAAAGCCCGGCAGGTCTGAGGGTAAAGAGGCTGCCTGCCAGAAAAAACGTGCCGAAAAGCAAAAGCATGCCACGCCGGAATGGGAATCCCGGCAGAGACAGGACCGGTTTTAACTCTGACCATCCGCCTGGTTGGACCAGGCGATAAACCAAGAACGCCAGTAAAACCCCTGCCAACCCCAACCAGATAGCCGGTCCGGAAAGCAAAGCCAACCCAACAAAGATACTTGCCGCCGCATCCCACCGCCGCAGTAGAGCAACTCCGGCCCAGGCAGTGAAACTCAGCGCCAGAATCGGACCACCTGCCTGACGGCTGAAAGCGACCAGAAAAGGATCCAGTGCAAGGCCGGCCGCCAGCACCAGCGCAGGTAAATTACCCAGCCGCTGGCGCAGGAAAAACGGCGCCCAGATCAGGCTGGCTCCGGCCAGGACGCCAACCAGACGGGCTGCCGTGGCGTTATCTCCAAACTGGAAAAAGAACAGGCTGGTTAAAGCCAGGTAAAGAGGATGGTCTCCGGGCGAGAGTGAAGCGAAGCGGACCAGATCCAGGGCCTGTAGAGCGTGAGTGGCTTCCGGCGCGGAAAGAGGAACAGTCTCCAGGTTTGACCACCGCAGCGCCAACCCGGCAATAAACAGGATTAAATAGGCTGGAATTTCCAGTTTCGACCAATCGATTTTCATCAGATTCCGTGTCTGGTGAATGGCTGAGAATTATTTGATTTCATAAATGGATGATCCAGCCAATCACGCTAACAAATCGCCAAAATGTTTTGATTTTTATCGTTATAAAAACTTAAGCGAATTGCCTGGCTCAATTTGCGGAGTTTCAGGCGAATATTATACCGTCCAGATGGTTTTCAGCGCAGTCTATACCCAAATAAACACCCGTGCAGCGATCGGGTTCCGGTTCCGATCAAGTATGCCTGATCCAGGTGGTCGATATTCCAAGTCATTCCCAACCCGGCGTCTGATAAATCCGCACGCTGCCATTTTCATAAACCAGGCTCAGATTACGCTCAAATTTTCGCTCCTGAAGTCCTTCGGGGCAGGATGAGCGACCGGGCTGGTATTGCTGGTATTCCTGCGGGCCGACAAACACGTAATTGATCCGGTAACGTTCCAGGATGACCTGGGTTTCATCCCAGCTATTCGTGCAATACAGCCGCTCAATATCCACTTCCCGGCTGCCCTGCAGGTCAGCGCTGCCGCGCCATTGGATCTCGTGAAAAGGCCAGCCAAGCACAGTCGGCAGCCCGGTGTGGGTCGCCACCCGGCCAAATGTGGAATAACTTCCGCCCACGGCCTCCGCGACCACGCCCGAAGGTTGGTGCGCCAGCCACTCCAGAGCAGCCATTTCATCCGGCGACTGGTTCCAGCGGTAAGCCGTGCCATCCAGGGTAAAACCCCCGGGCGGCTCAAACCCATTGGTCTTGGTGATCAGGCTCAAGGTGGGGTAGATCAGCCCGGCTGCCAGCACCAGGAGCAAGGCTCCCCTGGAGAGCCAGCCAGAAATCCCATGCAAAACCTGCCAGAGTACCACAAACCCAAACGCGGCTGCCACACCGAACATCAACCATGCCTGGTAATAAAACTTGAAGATGGTGTTCATGCGGTTGTTGAAAAAGTCGCGCAGGAAGATGAATTCTGGCGCCAGCACCAGCAGCCCGCCCATGCCGATCAGCAGCGTAACAAACAGGTGTGCTTCCCCGGCAGAATTCTGGGTAGAGGTTTCTGCCTTCTGGACAGGCGCTGTCCGGGAGCGAAGGATCGCCAGGCACAACCCCAACAGCACGACCAGCGTAATCCAGCCGCCGGGTTGAAGAAAACGCCTGGTCAGCGCAGCCTGCCAGACCTGGCTCTGGCTCCCGGCGGACAGGCTGCTCAGGAAGAGGTCTCCCAGCCCGGGTAGTTGCAGAATTACCCATCCAATGCCCAGGGAGAGCAGCCACAATACCCCGGTCAGCCCAATCGCAAGCGCCAACCCCAAAAGGATAACTGAGCTTTGCACCCAACGGCGAACCAGGTAAATCAGGTAAGCCAGCGCGGGCACGAAAAGCGTGCCAAACATCACCCACAGATGCGCTCCCCGGGTAGGATTCACCAGGTTAGGCAGAATGCCGCCTGCCTGCGATTGAAAACCGAGGAAAAACGGCAGGTACAGGAGTACACCCCCGATACCCACCACAAAGGATACTCCCAAAAAATCTCCCAGGCGATCCCAACTCCAGCCCGACCTTACCGCCCGGCGCAAGGTGAACGCCGACGCAAACAGGGCAGCATATATCGGAAAATCCCAGGTATTGAGAAAAGCCAGCCCACCGAGCGTCAGGATGGCAAACAGCAGGTATTCCCGCTGGATTTCGAGCCGGAACTTCCACAGGCGGAATTCGCCGGCTGCGCCGCCCAGGAACAGGTTCAGAGCCAGGGTTATCGCCAGTAAGGCAAAGGGCAACGCCAGGACATGCGGATGCAGGTCTGCCAGCAAGAAAGAAAAGAAGGGGAATTCATCGATGATTTCAACCTGCCCGCCCGCCAGGTTATAGTCCATCAATACGCGTGACGAGCGCCACCACCACAGGTAACGCTCCGGCAGCCAGCCCGCGCTGTTAACCGGCGGCGAAACCAGATCGCGGATATCCAGCCAGCGCCAGAACGCGGAGTGCCATTCGCCAGCGGCGTTTTGCACCCAGAACAACCCCTTCAAGTGTAATACTTCCAGCAATCCGCCCAGATTGCTCAAAATCAGCACAAAAAGCGGGCCAAGCATTGCCTGCCACGGCGCTCGCCCGGGTCTAATACCGCTCCGTAAAGCAGACAGCAGGTTAAACACAAGCCCATACGCCCCAAGCGCCGCCAGGGCGAAGACCAGGGTAATGCCTAGATTGAAAGCCACTCCCATCGGGGTGCCAAGCAGGGTGGCGAGCAAACTCACCAACACATACCCGAGGTAATAGTAGGATATGGCGTAACCGGAAAGCCATGGATCCAGGGGAGGAAACTGCTCCGAACGCTGGATGGCATTCAAAAAGGCGAGTTCCATTGGTTTTTCGGTGGCGACGATTTCCGGATTGGCGGCGCGGATCAAAGCCATCAGGCCGAATGCTCCCAGGAAGAGCAATTCAACGACCAGAACCAGACGGCGTTGCGTGCTGAGCCAACCCAGGATTTCCCGGCTGCGCCCGCGCAGCGCCCAGCCGCCTGCAACCAACAGGACCATCCAGGCAAATAAGATTCCACCCGGATTATTGGGCAGCCAGCCCAGACTGCTCAGCAGCCAGAAGGATACTCCCCAGATCAACCATCCGGCTGCCCGGCTGACGCTATAGCCGCGATCCTCCAGAGCAGGAAATAAACGATAGATGAAGGGGAAAGATATCCATCCCAACAGGGTAACGACGAGGTACCAGAGCAAAGCATCCAGCATAGATTTTCAGGCCTCAATCCGAATGCGCCAGGGGCGGGTTATCCAACACCTGGTAAATAATCGTACCTTCATTCTGAAACACAGCCTGCCAGTAGATTCCTTCGGCGGCGGCGAATTTATCCAGTCCCGGGCCTGGATAATAGTTCCGCTCCAATTGCCCGAGGACAAAGTAGCGTACCTGATACTTGCGCAGAATGTTCAACGCCTGATCTACGTCTGGGCTGGTATAAAACAGGTTGATCTCGCCAATCCGGTCAGTCACCCAATCAGCGGGCGCCACGCCGCCTCGTTGCTGGCGCTGGTGCCAGTTCCAGCCAACCACGCCAGGCAACCCGGTGTAGATGGTATAGCGCGAACCCCAACGATACTCCGGTGTGTTGCCTTCCAGGATCACCGGAGACCCCTGCACCTGTTCCTGCACCCACCGAATACCGGCATAATCCAGGCCGAGATCCATCTCTCCGCCCTGGTCAAAATAAATAGCCGACTGCATGAAACGTTGCCCATCCAGCGTACGCGGCGCGTCAGGCGACATGCGGTCTTTCATTTTGGCGGTAGTCGCCAATAACGGGTACATCGAGGCTCCGATCAGCAGCA
>JAGUYX010000296.1 GCA_020061145.1 Anaerolineales bacterium
GCAACCAGTACGAAAATCAGGTCCGGCAGGCGCGAAGCGGCGTAAAAAGCATCGATCTCTTTTGACGTGCCAAAGGCATTGGTAATCAGAATCTGGCGAATGAGACCGGTCAGGTTACTTAAAACAAAAGCAGCCATGACCGTGCTGGCTGCGCGGGCAATCTGGCGATTGGCCGAATGGGGTGCTGTATCCACATCCGGATTATATCAGCAACCTGTAAATTTCCTTGACATAGAACAGTTGTTCTAGTATAGTGTAGGTGTACAAACGTGCTCATCACCTGGTGAGCATTTGGTAAAAAACTGGCAGGATGGTTTGATATGGCGACCCAATATCATGTGAACCCTCGATTTAGGGCGTATGGCAAGGCCCGATTGGATATTGCCCGCCGGGCCGATAGCCGGGAGGCCTGGCTGGATTTATGGAAACCAGCCCAGCACACTTTCCCTTTTCGTTGGGGGAAATATTGGAAACAATGTGTGGAATATCGGGTGCAGGATTTTGCGGCTGAGGTCGGTTTTTTCATCGATGTACTCGGCTTTGTTGTGAATTCCCTGGACACGCACTACGCGCAATTTACCAGTCCGGAAGGAGAGTTCTATATCGCGGTATTACCCAATCTGGATGGAGCACCAACGCCGCATATCGATGGTATCCGCCTTCAATTTATGATCCGCGATCTGCACAAGACCGTGCAGGAGCTAGAAACACGCGGGGTTGCCTTTGAAGCGCTTCCTCAACCGATTCAACCCGGTTCCAGATTAGAAGTCGCCTCTTTTCGTACGCCAAACGGGATGTTAGTCGAGTTGTGGGGTTACTCGACGCCTGGTCTTCAATTCCGTCAGGTAACCGTTTCGTCCAAACCCTGGCTCAGACGCAGCCCCATGCCAATGTATTATTTTGATGGCGGTCTGGATTGAAATTCCGGACAAAACTGGCGGAATTATTCCTGATTCACCCCCAGGTTTTACCAAATGGGATTATACTTGCGCGCCGGGTATTTTCATTTACTCCAGTAAGCGGCAGCTTAATAACCAGAAAGATAAAAAAAACACGAACAGATCTGCCCGTGTTAAAAATCGGCGAGAGCCGGGACGCCACCCCCGGCTCTCTCTAAGGAGGAGAAGAAGAGAAATCGCCCTTCGACCTTCAGTTTAGCATGACTCAGTCTGGTTTACTTGACGCTTACCCTACGCTATCCCTACACTTATTGTACAATTTTGCGGTTTCCAGGAAATAAACTATGGATTTTGCAATTCAGACAGAAAATTTAGGCCGGATATACAAATTGCGCAGTACCAAGAAGCAGGAAACCCGCACTCTCGAAGCATTAAAGGATGTGAACCTGCAAGTTAACCCGGGCGAGGTGTTTGGTTTGCTGGGACCGAATGGCGCCGGTAAGACCACCTTGATAAAAATCCTTACCACCCTGCTGGCGCCCACCAACGGGTACGCCCGTGTATCAGGTTTCGACGTGTTGAAGGACCCGGAACAGGTTCGTCGGCGGATAAATATGGTTTCCGGTGGTGAATCGTCCGGGTACGGCTTGTTGACCGTCCGTGAAAACTTGTGGATGTTCGCCCAGTTTTACGGTATTCCTTCAAAGGTCGCCAATGAACGCATCAAAACGCTGCTGGAAAGAGTCGGGTTGGTTGACCGGATGAACACCAAATCGAGCGAGCTTTCCACCGGATTACGGCAGAAAATGAATATCGTGCGTGGTTTTTTGACCGATCCAGATGTGCTTTTCCTGGACGAGCCAACTCTCGGCCTGGATGTTGGCGCATCGCGAGAGGTGCGCACATTTATCCGCCAATGGGTAGAAAATGATCCCTCGCGCACGCTGCTGCTCACCACTCATTACATGGTCGAGGCTGATGAATTGTGCGACCGGGTGGCGATCATCAATAAAGGTCAGGTGCTTGCCTGCGATACCCCCGCCCAGCTTAAACACCGTTTGCAGAAAGATGTGATCTTCAAGTTGGATGTCAGCCCATTAAATGGGATGGACCTCCACGAATTAGAAGATTTGCGCGGGGTGAACAACCTGACCCGCACGCAACTGGAAGGAGGTACCCGATTACAGCTTTTGCTGGAGGATGATTCAATCCTGGGAGCGGTGGTGAACAAATTGACCTCGCATAATGTCCAGATCCAGAACCTGGAAAAACGCGAACCCACCCTGGAGGATGTATTTGTGGATCTGGTCGGGCGCAGCATGGAGGAAGTTGAAAGTGGCAGCAACGCGCATTAAGAAAAATACCGGTCTGCGCTTATTTATCCAGACCGTGATTGGGCGTGCTTACCCCCGCGTGATCGGTCAACAGCGCGAAAAATCCTGGTTGTTCTTTGATGTTTTTCTGCCGCTGATAGCAGTCTCGGCCTATGTTTTCGTATACCGTGCGATCCAGGCGCCCCAGGAGTACATCGGGTTCGTCGTAATGGGTGGGGCGATGACTGCTTTCTGGTTAAATGTCCTCTGGAGCATGTCCAGCCAGTTATATTGGGAAAAAGAGCAGGGAAACCTTGCTTTATACATCATCGCGCCGAACTCCCTGACAGCCATCTTATTGGGCATGGCACTGGGTGGGTTGGTTGCTACCACCCTGCGTGCGCTGGCGATCACGATCCTGGGTAGCTGGATTTTCGCCGTGCAATATGAAGTCGCTTCGTACTGGCAATTGTTCCTGGTATTTACCCTGTGTATGGTCGCTCTGTATGGCATGGGCATGATGATGTCTTCCCTGTTTTTGCTGCTCAACCGGGAAGCCTGGCATATTTCCAACATGGCGCAGGAACCGGTGTACCTGATCTCCGGTTTTTTCTTTCCGATTAAAAATTTAAATTTCTGGGTGGCAGCCGGCGCTTCCTTGATTCCGCTGACCGTGGGTTTGGATGCCATGCGTCAACTGGTCTTCCCCGCGGGGGCATCCCTGGGTTTTCTCAGTGTCAACACCGAAATCCTGATCCTCGTGGGATTAAGCGTGCTTTTCCTGGTTCTGGCACAGGTATTGCTGGGTTATATGGAAAGGCTGGCGATTCGCGAAGGCCGGATAACCGATAGCCGAAACTGATAATAGAGAGAACAAGCGATGCAAAATGCCAGGACTTTTACCCCCTCTGCAGATAAATCAGCAATCCTGTGGCGATCTTTTCGTACTGCAACCTGGTTAGGTTGGCAGATTGAGTCAAATTGGGCCGATCCATTCCTGTTTGCAGTGTATTCTTTCGTCAAACCCCTGGCAAGCGCCGGGATATTGGTGATCATGTACAGCGTGATTACCGGCGGCGCTTTCGATGAGCCCATATTTCCATACATCTACCTGGGAAATGCCTTTTATATTTACGTCGGCGCAGTCATGAATGGGGTATCCTGGGCGGTCATCGATGACAGGGAACACTATAAGACCTTAAAATACATGTATGTTGCCCCGATCACCGTGCCGGGTTATCTGCTCGGGAGGGGCGTGGCGCGCATGTTGATCGGCACGATTTCGGTGGCAATTACAGTGCTGTTTGGGGTGATTTTCCTTAACCTGCCACTTTCGATAACCACCATAAACTGGCCGTTATTTTTTGTTACGCTGATTATTGGGGTTATCATGCTGGCTCTGTTAGGTTTGATTCTGGCTGGCATCACGTTGATGATTGCCAACCATGTCTGGTTTTTAGGCGAAGCTGTAGCCGGGGCGCTGTATGTGTTCAGTGGGGCAATTTTCCCTCTGGAAGTTTTACCTGCCTGGATTCGACCGGTCGGTTTTGTCATGCCTATCACCTATTGGCTGGAGCTAATCCGCCGCGCCCTGGTGGGTAATATTGCTGCAGCATTCCCCACGCTGGCGCAGCTTAGCGACCTGCAATTGTTAGGCATTCTTTCCGGAATGACCCTGGTCTTTGGTATTGGCGCCCTGGTCATTTTCCGCTGGTGTGAAAACTGGGCGCGTGAACGTGGCATGATCGATATGGTGAGTAATTATTAGACTCACATACTTGTTATACCATTATCGTCCTGCGCCCCGGGTTTATACCGGGGCTTTTTTATCAGGTAAGGTTTAGCTTGGTGGAAACCCCCTCTAAAAGAACCTGGATTTCCTCATAGGGTTCACGACGCCGCATAATCAACAACTTTCAACCCCACTTCATGTACTTTATAATACGCCCTCCAGCGGTAAATTCGAGGATAAATGGAACGTGGTATAGTTGAACCGTTTGAAAAACCCATGAGCGAAACTGGAATGGTAGCCGGCCGTCAAGCGGCCTGGAAATTAATTAAAAAACTGGGAGAAGGGGATGCGGGCGAAGTGTTCCTGGTGGAGTCATTGCTGGAAGGGCGACAGGCGATCCTTAAGCGACCTCACCGCGGCGGCTTCCCTTCGGAAGTGATTCGCCAGGCATCTCAGATCGAAACTGAAGGTAAGATTCTGCGTGCCCTGGAAAATATCCAGCTGGAAACCCCTTCGGGAAGAGTACGCGCACCTTCAATTCTTGATTTTAGCAAAGCCGGGAATGAATTCAGCGAACGTTATTTTATTGTGATCAGCCAGGCGGCGGGATTTGACCTGAATTCCCTCGCCCGTGCGGTTACCCTGGGATCTCCCCCTGCAGAAACCGAAACCACTTTCCCTTCTGACGAGAAATCCCCCTTATTTACACAGCTTGTCAGTCGCAGCCTGATTCCCGGCTTGCTGATGACCCGCATCCTGGAATTAATGGTTCGCTTTTTGGTGGAAATTCACACCCGTATGCTCAATGATGATGGCCTCTTACATCACGGGGTGATCTGGAATGACATCAAGCCAGAGCACCTGTATTGGGATGCCGCCAGCCATACCTTAACCTTGATCGATTGGGGAAACGGCAAATTTTTACAGCAGGACGGTACCAGCAAAGATCGCCAGAGTTCAATCCAGGACGACAGCCGCCAGTTTTTCACCGAAATGGGCAGATTTTTGGCGAATTATGCCCCTCAGCTCGGCCAGGATTTAAGCTGGCCAGAAGCCGTATCCGGAAGCGACCTTCTTTCTCTTTCCCTGGAGGAATTTCATAGCCGCCTGGAAAAGATTAGCTCCCATGAATTGGAGTTATTGAGCCAAAAACGCCGGCAAGAACGAGAATTAGTGGCGACCCAACCGGCAAGCCTGGAAACCTTGAATAAATTGATCCACCTCCAAGAGGAGATTTTGCAGGCAGGCGAGGTACCGGATTATTCCGGCAGTGAAACCCTGGCTGCGAACCTGGTAACCGGTCTGGCTGCGGATAAAAAATGGAAACCGTTGGCCAGAGTTTTTGCAGGTGCGGCCAGCTTACCAGGGGCCAATGCTGATAAATGGAATTTACTGGGGCGCATCGGTGAAATTGGCGCATCGGCAGATCGGGAAGTCCAAAATGCATTTTCCCAGGCTTTGGTGGCGGGGGTGGTCGATGACTGGCCTGCCTCTATGTGGGCTCTGGCTGAAGTATACCGGACCACCCAGCAACCAGTCTGGTGGGATGAAATCAGCAGCCAGGCGCGTCTCCTGTATACCCAGGTCGATCCGGATTTCCTTCCGCCTTTACAAGCGCTGAACCGCATTGTTTATGTGCTGCAATCCAGCCTGGAGCAGCAAAGGGTCGCCGAGACTTCAAGCGAGACGGACAACACCCTGGTTCAGCAACCAGAGACTGAACTCCGCGGGTTGCTCGCGCAGATAAAAAGTGAAACCCTTCCACGCTGGGTGCAGGTATTTCCGGAACCGCCGCGCGCTTCGTTGCCTTATCTTGAAATCGAGTTGTTGCTGGATGATATTGGACAGTTACTGCCCAACGGCCGGCTTGCCATGCAAAAGACGATGGACCAGCCAGTCGCCCAGATTCAAATCGTGCTTGAAGCCTGGAATCGCAAAGAATTGGAAACCGCCCGAAGGGGTCTGAGAAGGGTTTTGATCTGGGATCCACATCGCTGGCGCGTGTTCGCCGCTGAGCAGGCTATCCAAAATACTCCCGCATGGCTGGAAAAGGTGTATGCCGGGCCGGGCGGGAAAGAAACGCTGGAAGATTTTATTGCCAGGATGGAACTGGAAGGGCGTGAAATCCGTAACCGCGTGGGATCCGCCCAATGGCTGGAGGATATCCTGTCTGCGCTGAAGCAATTGCGCAAAGGCGAACGAGCGCGAAACCTGATCAGCGAAAACCCGGATCTCGTCACCGTCATGCCCTGGATCAGCCGGGTAGGATGGGCTGCATCTGTTGCCAAACCTGCCCAACCCTCCAATCTCGAACGCCACCCTGTTGAACTCAATCACCGTTCGACCGTACAGGGAGTGGTGGAATCGCGCCTGGGTCAGGCGCAGGGTTTCGCCCTGGATGAGCCACTCGACACCTGGGCGCCTGAAGCGCGAGGCTCCTCCGCGCGTGTTTTCCAGGGATTTTTACGTAATGACGAAAACCTGTTGAAACAGGCTGCTATCAAGGTTATGCGCGCCGACCGCCTGGACTATGCCTTACCGCTTTTCCTGGAAGAAACCAGCATCCTGGAGATGATGCGGGATGTGCCGGGTATCAGTCCGATCCTCGAGGCGGGATTCATTAAACTCGATCGAGGC
>JAGUYX010000312.1 GCA_020061145.1 Anaerolineales bacterium
ACCTGATTCTGAATGAAGACCCATACCGATTATTTCTTCGGAAGGATATTTCGCCATGAAGGATGAAATTCTCTCACCTTCTTCAACCCGCCTCAACTTACTGAGACAATCGATTACAAATCTGCTTGCCACAGAAGCGCTGATCACTTTTGGGTTACTCTCTGCAGTTGCATTTCTTTCTTATGCTCTCCTGATGCCCCAATTGGGGTTTTATAAAGAAGACTGGTACCTGATTTGGGCAGCGAAAACGAATGGCGCTCAAGCGATCATTCCGACATTTTTAGTCGATCGACCGGGAGCGGGTTTTGTATACCCTATCTTTTACCCCCTCCTGGGTGATTCACCGATTGGGTGGCATCTAATGGCCTTTGCGTTGAGACTGGCAGGTGGCTTTCTCGTGTTTGGCACCCTCAGACGAGTTTGGCCACAAGCCCGCATTGGGGCAACCGCGGCTGCGTTGCTATTTATCGTTTATCCAGGATATTTACAACAATACAACGCGGTTAACAAAGCTTTCTGGCTGGTCTCCCTGACGGCGGCGTTGCTCTCGTTGTACCTGACGGTGGTCTCCTTACGTTCAGGGAATAAGGGCATGGCTCTTCTGAGCGGTGCTACAGCAGTAGTGCTGGCAGGGATCTACCCGACGATTATCGAATTTTATGTCGGATTAGAAGCGGTTCGCCTAGCGCTGATCTGGGTACTGGTTGCGGAACGGCAACCAGGCAACTGGAAGCAAACCCTGAAGGGTGCGATGCTGCGATTCTTGCCTTATCTTTTAGTGGCGGGAAGCTTTCTCGTCTGGCGGGTTTTTTTCTTCGAGAGCACGCGTCCAACAACCAACCTGGGCCGGCTCTTCGGCGATTATCTGAGCATGCCGGTCCATATGCTGGGCCGCCTGGTAAGTGAAACCTTCAAGGATTTTTTCGAAACCGTTTTCCTGGCATGGGTAGTGCCATTTAACAATCGTCTGTATCCAGCTGAATTGCAAGATTTGGCGGTAGGGGGACTGGTTGGGTTGTTAGGCGCTGGACTGACCGCTGCAGTTTTTCTCTGGCTGCAAAAAAGGGGAAAGTGGGAAGACGAGCAAAGCTCTGTCTATCGATCCTGGTTGTGGCTGGGAGCGTTTGCCACTCTGGTCACTATCTTCCCTCACATCGCCGCCGGTCGAGATATCAACTTCGACCGGGTTGCTCGCGCCGATCACTATACCATTCAGGCCTCGCTGGGCGCCGTCATACTGCTTGTCGCTCTACTGGTATATAACCTCTCCGGCAAGGCGCGGATCGCGGTAATCTCTTTGTTAGTTGGCGCTTCAATTTTTACCCACTATCAACAAAGCGCATTGATGCGTGACAATTGGGAAATTCAGCGACAGGCCTGGTGGCAGTTAAGCTGGCGCGCCCCTGCCCTGAAACAAAATACCCTGTTGTTTGTTGGACTGCCTTCTGGCTTCGCCTTACAAGAAGGATATGAAATCTGGGGACCGGCCAACCTGATTTATGCGCCACAATCGGATAAAGTCTTAATTGGCGGGGAGGTAATTGACACATCATTCGTTTATGATCTGATCATTGGGGCTGGAAAATACAGGGACATGAGGACAATCAAGGTTCCCCGGAATTTCGCCGCTCCCCTGGTGGCCAATCTACCCACCCCCCGAACCTGCTTAAAAGTTTATGATGGGGCAAAAACGGAGTTAGGAGAATACGAGAGTCCTTTGGTGAGGCTCTACGCTCCTTATTCTAATATCAATCAGATCGAGATCGATTTACCATTCGCTTCTCCATCAGAAGAGATATTTGGCCCCGAACCAGAACACAACTGGTGTTATTACTACCAAAAAGCCAGTTATGCCCGCCAGATCGGCGATTGGCAGGAAGTGGTGAGGCTGGCCGATGAAGCACGTCTGAAAGGACTCAACCCAAGAGATCACATTGAGTGGATGCCTTTCTTTGAGGGATATGCCAGTGTCGGACGGGATAAAGAGGCACGGAACCTGGCTGTCATCCTTAAGTCAGTGAGTGGACCAAGCAGCCTGATTTGTAAGCAACTGGAAAGCCAACCCCGAATCTATCCAGGGGATTATGACGTGGAGAAGGTATTGGATCTCCTGTGCGGCACAAGAGAATAATTGCCATCATCCAGGCCCGCATGAGCTCCAGCCGCCTGCCGGGTAAGGTGCTGCTCGATCTGGCAGGCAAGCCCATGTTGGAGCACGTCGTTCGCCGTGTTCGCCGCGCCCGAATGATAAACGAAGTATTGGTCGCGACCACCACAGATCCAACAGATGATCCGGTTGCGGATTTTTGCAGGCGAAATGAGATTGGCCTCTTTCGCGGCAGCCAGTTCGATGTGCTGGATCGTTATTACCAGTCCGCAAAGGCCTCCCGGGCGGATGTGGTGGTGCGTATCACTGCTGATTGTCCGTTAATCGACCCGCAACTCGTCGATGTTACCATAGCGCATTTTTTAGGCGCCAACGATTCGCCGCCCTTTTTGCACGATTTTGCTTTTCCGTGGCACTTCGCAGCCAACCGCCTTCCACCACCCTGGGGGCGCACTTACCCGATCGGACTGGATACCGAAGTTTGTTCTTTTGCAACCTTAGAATATGCCTGGCAACACGCCCGGCAGCCATACCAACGCGAACATGTGATGCCCTATCTGTACGAAAATTCGCCGGTAGCCGATTCGCGTCGTCTGGTAGACTATCAGCCGCCACAAATGGGTATTAACGACCTGCCCGTAAACCCGGAAAAAGCACAATTCCGGGTATTACTCGTCAATCACACCCAAGATTACGGCCATTTACGCTGGACGGTAGACACCCGCGCTGATTTACTTGCGGTTCGCCAGATTTTACAGGCTTTTCAAAGCAATGAAGCTTTCACCTGGATGGATGTGCTGGCCTATACCGAAGCGCATCCAGAAATCTACGCGCTCAATGCCATGGTACAACATAAAAATTATAGCGATATCGATGAACGTGGAATAAATCAATAATGCCGTTATTGACCCTTTTCTCCGCTCCCAAACCCTTTACCGACCCCCATATTCGCACCATTCAGCGCAACGCTCTACAGTCCTGGCTGGATTTGCCAGACACAGAAGTACTGCTGGTTGGCGATGAACCCGGCCTGGCAGAAACAGCTGCTGAGTTTAATGTACGCCTGCTGCCACACTTAAAACGTAACGAGCAGGGTACCCCGTTGGTTAACTCGATCTTCGACCTGGCGCGCCAGGCCAGCCAGTCGACTCTGGTGGTTTATGTGAATGCCGATATGCTCTTCACTGCAGATCTTGTCCAGGGAGCCCGGGCAGTATTTTCTCAGGCCGCGCATTTTCTGGTGGTAGGGCAACGCTGGGATCTGGATGTGCGCCAGGAAATTGATTTTTCTACGGGTTGGGAAGACCGTCTGCGAGGACAGGTACACATTCAGGGCAGGTTACACCCCCCGCAAGGCAGCGACTATTTTATCTTTCCCCGGGATCAGTTCAGCGAGATGCCGCCTTTTGCCATAGGTCGCGCCGGCTGGGATAACTGGATGATTTATTTTGCCTGCCAGGCCGGCTGGCCAGTAGTGGATGCGACGCCTTCAATTCTGGCGGTGCACCAGAATCACGATTACAGCCATCTGCCCGGTGGCCTGCCCCATTATGACCAGGCTGAATCCATCCAAAACACTGCTCTGGCGGGTGGGTTTGTCCATCTCTATAACATGTTAGACACCACACATGTGTTGAAGGGGGGCCAATTGTACCCGGCATCTTTTACCCTGGCGCGCCTGATACGCCATCTGGAGCGCCACCTGATGCCGCCTGACGATCAACGCCATGGAGTACGCTGGTGGAGCGTTCGTCGTTTACGCAGGTTGCGACGCCGGCTGACTCACAATCCACAGGAAATGTAAATTAATGCGCCTGGGGCAGAATCCGGCAAAATTTATCGAGGAAGTCGCTACCCCCCAACCTGTGACGGTTGCTGTGGTGACTTATATCCCTTTTCTAAGTGGATATTACTCCCAAAGCCTGGAAATTTTAAAACTGTGTCTGCAGAGTATCCGGCAAAACACTGATGTACCGTATGATCTGCTGGTATTCGATAATGCCAGCTGCCCAGAAGTACGTTTATATCTTTCTCAAATACACGAGCGGGGTGAAATTCAGTTTTTACTCCTGGCAGATAAAAACATCGGTAAAGCAGGCGCATGGAATATCATATTCGGTGGGGCACCGGGGAAATACATCGCTTATGCGGACAGCGATGTCTATTTTCACCCCGGCTGGTTATCGTCGCAATTAAAGGTGTTTGAAGAAATCCCGCAAATCGGAATGCTGACCGGCATGCCGCTACTCAACCCGGAACAATATTCCACCAGTACGGTGCAGTGGGCAGACCAACATCCGGAAGCACAGCTTGAACGCGGTCGTCTGCTGCCCTGGGAAGACTTCTGGCAGCACGCCAGCACGTTAGGGAATGACGAGGCCAAAGCCCGCCAGTTCTACGAAGCCAATCCCGCCATCCGGCTGACTTTCCGACAAAACAGGTATTACGTAGGCGCCGGGCATTTCCAGTTTATCGCCCCGAGCGTAGTGCTGCGCAAAACACTCCCTCTTCCGTCCCGCCGTCCAATGGGCGAGGTGCGCAGCCTGGATGAAACCATCAACCGGCTGGGCTACCTGCGCCTCTCCACGACCGAATGGTGGGTGCAGCACCTGGGGAACTCTCTGGATGGGTTCACTGTCCAGGTCGACTCAGCCGCTATGCTGAAAACCGACAGCTCCAAACCGATCAATCGATCCAGGGGAATCTGGCAGGTGGCTCCGCTCCGCAGATTGCTGGTCTGGCTTTACCATCGCATTTTTAAGATTCTTTACCAGGGTTAATCCAGATTTTACCGGCTGACCGGGATCGCCCGGCAGCTGTTGTATGCAAGGTGAACGTTAATGGCAAGTAAACGAGTTTTTATCAGCGCCGACCACGGCCTGGCAATCGTCTATTTCTTACAAAGCCAGGTGGTGCCTACATTGTTAAATGCTGGCGTGGAAGTGGTCCTGTTAACCGACCAGGCGCTGAAAGATCAGATCGAAACCCGATTCGGACAACCCGGACTGATCGTTGAAGATTTACGCCTGAAGCAGGCGCGGGAATATTTCCAACATGAGCAACATTCCATACAATGGTGGCTGGACTTTTTACGCCGCGCCGGCGCTTCTCGCCGGATCAATTTACAGGCGGTTGATTCACATATCAACCAGGTTGAAAGTGAAGCCCACCCACGCCGCAAGGCTCTTTTCCCGGCCATGCGCGCTGTTGTGACCGGGTTACGCTACTCGCGTCTGGCGCGTAAAACCCTGGTGGATCTACAAAAGCGTTTCACCGGCAACCTGTATGCCGACCTGTTTGATCGTTACCGCCCGGAGATGGTGATTGCCAGCACGCCCGGTTGGCGCTACGATCGATATTTATTGCGCGAGTCGGCAGCGCGTGGCATCCCCAACACCACAGTGATTGTCGGTTGGGATAACACCAGCAGCTACAGCCTGCCCGGCGCAAAAATGGATTGGGTTACTTGCTGGTCCGAAATTCAAAAGGAAGAGCTGGTTTTGGGTAGTGATTGGGATACCCGCCGGGTGAATATCGGTGGCATCCCTTCCTACGACGGGTACTTCAATCGTCAATGGGTGATGCCCAGAGATGAATATTTCCAACTTCACAAACTCGATCCACGCCGAAAGTTGATTGCTTTCGCCTGCAGCTTTGTGAGTTTTTCACCAAACATTCAGGACATCGAGGCGCTGGCGCGCCTGGTATCTTCCAGTCGACTGGCGATGCCTGCTCAACTGCTGGTGCGCCTGCATCCGAATCATTTTCTGGATGTGCCGCGTTTTATTGAAGAACGCGAACAAATCCGGCGTATGGGGCGAGAACTTCCGCATGTACATGTGGTCGAACCGGTGGCATTCGGCGGCGAACTGGGTTATTACTCCGGTGAAGATATGCCCGAAAAATCGTCGATGATGGCGCACGCAGATATCTTCACCACCGTATATTCAACCATGGTGGTCGAAGCAGCTGCCCACGACCGACCCGTGGTGAGTGTGTGTATCGACTCGCCAACTGGATGGCCGGGAAAATATACTCTGCCGCTTTCAAAAATTGGCGGCTGGCCCACGCACTCGCGCTTCAGAGAATCTGGCGCAGGTCGGGTGGCGCTCACCGAGCAGGAGCTCGAGCAGACGCTTAATTTCTATCTCGAGAACCCCCAGGCAGACCGGGAGAAAAGACGGCAATTCATTATCAACGAATGTACGTATACCGACGGCAGCGCAGGAAAAAAAACTGCCGAATTTTTGCTCTCGATCCTGGGCAATCACGCGGGATAACCCACCTTTATGTTGATACAACGCACCCTGGATCGATTGAGACTGGCAACCGGCATCTTGCTCAGCGGGGACAACCGGAAATCGTTCCGCCGCGAGATACCCGCGATCAGCCCGGATGAAATCGCCGAAGCGAAACTCTTTTTCCCTCGCCAGAAATTCTTTATCTTCGGCCATGCACGCTCCGGCACCACCCTGCTGACCAGATTGGTGCGCCTGCATCCACAGGTGTACTGTAATTACCAGGCGCATTTTTTTACCCGCCAGCCATTGCTTGAATCCCTGGTGGAAGATCCGGCAATCGAAGCCTGGCTTAGCCGGCGAAGCAATCGCTGGAATCGAGGGCGAGACCTGTCTCCAGTGGTGTTACGTGCGGTCGCCGATTTCATCCTGGAGCGCGAAGCCCGGCGATCAGGAAAATCGATTGTAGGAGACAAAAGCCCGAACAGCCTGCTGGATGGTGAAGCTGTGCGCTTGATGCACAAGATCTACCCGGATGCGAAATTGATCTACATTGTGCGTGATGGGCGTGACACGGCAGTTTCACATCGCATTCAGTCTTTTATTGACGCCGACCAACACCTGACTCGCCTGGACCTCGAAATCCGGGAAGCTTTTGCAGCCGATCCAGTGCCTTTCATGGATGGAAAACGTTCCATCTTTAGCGAAAAAGCCATCCGGCAGGCGGCCGAGTCCTGGGTAAAAAATGTCAATGAGACAGATCTGCGGGGGAAGGAACTTTACCAGGATCAGTATCTATCTTTGCGTTATGAATTGCTGGTACAGGAACCCTACACACAGATGAAGCGCGTCTGGGATTTCCTGGGTGCAGATACGACTGACCCCAATTTACAGGGAGTAATTTCTGGCGAATTGCAGCAAAATCCCGATGCAGATTGGCAGCAGCTTAAAGCCGGCGAGCTTATCGCACCTTTACAAAAAGGCAAGCAAGGCTCCTGGCGTGAGCTATTTACTCCCCGTGATCGCCAGATTTTCAAAGCCATCGCCGGCCAAACTTTGATCGAATGGGGTTACGAAAGCGATCTGAACTGGTGATCGCATGAAATTCTTGATCGCGGGTCTTGGCTCCATCGGGCGCAGGCATCTTAAAAACCTGGTCGCCCTCGGGGAGCGCGATATCGTCCTGTATCGCACTCATCAAAGCACCTTGCCGGATGACGAATTGGATGATTTTCCGGTTGAGACAGACCTGCAGGCTGCCCTGGCTCATCAGCCAGATGCAGTTATCGTCGCTAACCCGACCGCCCTGCACTTACAGGTTGCCATTCCGGCTGCCAGAGCAGGTTGTTCATTGCTGTTGGAAAAACCAGTCTCGCACAATCTGGATGGCCTCGCCGAATTGCAGGAAGCAGTTCAGGCTGGTGGAGGGCAGGTGTTGGTGGGATTTCAGTTTCGTTTTCACCCGGGTTTGCGCCAGATCAAAGCCTGCCTGGCTCGAGAGGAAATCGGGCGGCCTCTCGCGGTGCGGGCGCATTGGGGTGAATATCTCCCCGACTGGCATCCGTGGGAAGACTATCGCCAGGGATACAGCGCCAGAACCGACCTGGGAGGCGGGGTAATCCTGACTCTCTGCCATCCACTGGATTATTTACGTTATTTGTTGGGAGAGGTGGAGGCTTTATGGGCTTTCACTGCTGCCAATAGCGAGCTGGATATTCCAGTTGAAGACACCGCCGAGATCGGTTTGAGATTCAAAAGCGGTGTTGTGGGGAGCGTTCACCTGGATTACATCCAGCGCCCGGCCTCACATCACCTGGAAATCATCGGCGGCCAGGGAACCATACGCTGGGATTATCACACCGGAGAAATGCGGGTTTACCGGGTGCCTGAAGCAGGATGGCAACCCTATAGCCTTCCTGAAAATTTCGAACGCAATACCATGTTCCTGAATCAGATGGAGCACTTTATAAAAGTGCTGCGAGGAAAAGAGCAACCTGTGTGCTCATTGAATGATGGCATTCGAGCGTTGGAACTGGCCCTGGCGGCACACGACTCTGCTCGCCAGGGAGAGGTGATCACCTGGGGTTAGTCACCCAGGTCTGCTCGATCCTCCAGTTCCACCACCTTATCCCACAGGATATGGGGCGAATCCTGGCGCAGGTAATAGGGGATATCATCAATGATCACTTTGGTGTAGTTTCCGACTAAATATTGATCGGCTTCCTGCTGGGTTTCATCCCATAGTTGAGCGACCACATCCGGCTTCAATTCACCAATTGAATAGGCGTAATCCCATTTGCGGTAGCACCACAATAAACCGTGGTTGCCGGAATTTACCTGTAGCCATCATTCACCCCACAGGAATCACCCTGTACGACCTTTACCTTTTGATATACAACCGATTAATCATGAAAATATCCGAAGAGCAGGAACCCACATTGGCACAAACCAGCACTCTGACGCGATGGGTGGAACGTCTTCGTCTGCAACAATTAAGAAAGCTGGGCATGGCCATTTTAAGCCTGGGGTTGTTCATTCTGGCATTGTTTATGCTTAAAGAAGGCTCCCGGCAATTAGGGCCGTTTGTACGCGAATCATTGAGCGTCACCAACCCGGTAAATGCTCTTGGGTTTGGCTGGTTGTTCGCCTATGCGGTCATGTCTGGCTCGCCTGTGGCAGCCATCACCCTGACGTTACTGGACGTAGGCAGCCTCTCCTCTTATGAGGCCTATGCCATGATCACCGGATCAAGGTTGGGGGCATCTTTCATTGTCCTGTTTATCGGGTTTATCTACGCCCTGCGGGGTAAAGAAAAACGCGCCAGCCTGGCTACCGGATTACTTTCCCTGCTGGTCACTCAGACGACCTACATTCCGGCTCTAATCCTGGGTATTGCGCTGCTGAGCACCGGCTGGACAGATCAGGTTCAACTGGATACTGCTGCGCAAGTAACCACGCTATTTGACCGGTTATTCGAACCATTGGTGAATTTCTTATTGTACTATCTACCCCGCTGGGTTGTATTTGGGCTTGGATTCGGGGTCCTGATGGTCAGTTTTACCATGCTTGATAAAGCGCTGCCCAAAATCCACCTCGAAGATAGCGCCTTCAGTGGCATGGCGCGCATCCTTTACCGACCGGTGGTGACTTTTTTGCTCGGTGCGCTGGTTACCGTACTGACCATGTCGGTCTCATTGTCGCTGTCAATTCTGGTCCCACTTTCCATGCGTGGTTACGTCCGTCAGGAAAATGCAATTCCCTATGTGATGGGCGCCAATATCACCACCTTTATCGATACACTAATCGCCGCCATTTTGCTGGCTAACCCGCTGGCGTTTACCGTGGTGCTGGTGAATATGGTCAGCATCACTCTGGTATCAATGTTGATCATCTTGCTTTTTTATCGTTCGTATGAGCGTAGCGTTTTAGGGTTGGTCAATACCCTGCTGCAGCACCGTCGCTGGCTGATTGTCTATATGTTCGTTATCTTTGCGTTGCCATTGATATTCATGTTTTTATAGGAGTAAGTATGCGCTGGCTAATCAGTACTGATGGAACCATACGCTCTCAACAGGCCGCCAGATTCGTGGCCTCACTGCTCCGCAAGGGCGAAGATGAGGTCGTATTGTTGGGAGTCATCAACCGCACCGGTAAAGCCGAATTGACCTGCGCACTGGATGAATTGGAACAGATTCTCGATGGCGTGGTCACACAACGCATCTTACGCGAAGGATCGATCATTAAAGTGATTGAGGAAGTTGCGTTAAGTAAGCGATTTGATCTGGTGGAATATGCCTCGCGTGGCCGGCGGGGTTTAGCAAAACTCTTGTTGGGATCGGTAGCCTCCCACCTGGCGGCGTACCTGCCCTGTTCAGTATTAATCATCCGCCAAACCCCAGAAGCTTTACGAAAAGTACTCATCGCCACCACACTCAGCCCGGGACATGAAGCGCCGATCCGGGATGGCGCACAAATCGCCGCCCTGGGCAATGCGGAGGTTGTCTTGATGCATGTTATGTCTCAGATTACCTTACAGGAAAAAGAAGATACCACGCCACTCGAATTATCCGCCGAACAGGCAATCAAACTGGGCACTCGCGAAGGCAAGGGTTTTGAGCAAATGCTGGAACTCGTGAAACAGTATGGGGTCGAAGCAAAACCACTCATCCGTTATGGCCTGGTGGAGGATAAGATTGTAGAGGAGGTGCGGCGGGGAGATTATGACTTGTTAGTGCTTGGCGCGCACCGCACTGCCCGGGGACGCAGTTTAGAAGACCTGTTAATTGAGGACGTCACCAACGCTGTTTTGCTGGATACCCGCTGCCCGGTGCTAATCGTGCGGCGCTAAACTCGTTATCTGGATTCCCAGTTCAGTGCTATAATCGCACCTTTGGTTGGCGAGATAATTCAAACTCTGAAATTTACCCGGGTGGGTTTTTTACCGAGTTACTTATCAGGAGAAATTTTATGCTTGAAAGAACAAAATCTGACGTGTTGATCACGCCCTATGGAGGGAAGCTGGTTAACTTGGTGGTGCCTGCTGAAGCCAGGGAAGAATTGATGGCCCAGGCCACGCATTTGCCATCCGTACAGATATCTTCCCGGGCTTTGTGCGACCTGGAACTACTGGCTGTTGGCGGTTTCTCACCCCTGGACCGCTTTATGGGTCAAAACGATTATGAACGCGTCCTGGAAGAGAAACGGCTGAAAAACGGCACTCTCTTCCCCCTGCCCATTACCCTGACGATAAATCCCGATGACCTGCCAAACTACGCTGACGCCATCACGCTTTGCGATGCACGCAATAACGTGATTGCCATTATGCAAATAGAAGAAGTTTTCGAATGGGATCGCAATCGGGAAGCCCTGCTTACCCTGGGCACCAATGATCCACGCCACCCGTTGTGTTCTGAAATGGTGCGCTGGGGTAAACTGTGCATCTCCGGTGAGTTGAAGGTGATCGACCTGCCAAAATACAATGATTTTGTAGATCTGCGGCGCACCCCTGCTCAGACACGCGAGCTCCTCAATCGCATGGGGAATTCCAATGTGGTTGCCTTTCAGACGCGCAATCCGATGCACCGTATTCACGAAGAATTGACCAAGCGCGCGGCTGAAGAGGTAAATGGCAGCCTGCTCATCCATCCAGTGGTTGGTCTGACCAAACCCGGCGATGTGGATCATTACACCCGGGTCCGTGTTTACCAGGCTTTGACTGAAAATTATTACCCGCAAGAGCGCACCCTGCTCAGCCTGCTGCCCCTGGCAATGCGCATGGCTGGCCCGAACGAAGCTGTGTGGCACGCAATTATCCGGCGCAATTATGGCGCCAATCATTTTATTGTTGGCCGAGATCATGCCGGCCCTGGCAAAGATGGCACCGGTAAACCATTCTATGGCCCATATGACGCCCAGGAAATGCTGGCGCAATACGAAGAAGAAATCGGCGTTAAGATGGTACCTTTTGAAGAATTGCTTTACCTGCCTGATGAAGATCGTTATGTGGAAGCCAAAGAAGTCAAAGATGGCCGTCGAGTGCTCACGATTTCGGGTACCGAGGTACGCGACGAGTACCTGGCAAAAGGCCGGCTACTGCCAGAGTGGTTTACGCGCCGGGAAACTGCTGAAATCCTGGCGGAAATGTACCCGCCTTTGCACAAACAGGGTGTCTGCATCTGGTTTACCGGACTGAGCGGATCGGGCAAATCCACCACCGCCGAGGTGTTGACCTCCATATTGCTTGAGCGCGGTCGCCAGGTAACCGTTCTGGATGGCGACGTGGTCCGTACTCATCTCTCCAAGGGTCTTGGCTTCAGCCGCGAGGACCGGGATACCAATATCCTGCGCATCGGCTTCGTCGCGGGGGAAATTGTCCGGCACAATGGAACGGTTATCTGTGCAGCCATCAGTCCTTACCGCTCGACCCGCAATGAAGTCCGCAAAATGGTCGGTGAAGATAAATTTGTGGAAGTTTTTGTCGATACGCCCATCGAAGTATGCGAGCAGAGGGATGTTAAGGGCTTGTATGCACGTGCTCGCCGGGGCCAGATTAAAGGCTTCACCGGAGTGGATGACCCCTACGAACCACCCCGCAACCCGGAATTAACCCTGCAGACTGTCGGCGTTTCTCCAGAATTAAATGCGATAAAGATAGCCGAATACCTGGAACAACGCGGTTTCATCTTGCCGAATGGCTGGAATGGGTACAAAGAGTAACCCTCTGCACCCCTGAACTGGAAAAAATTCAACACAGAAAACGCCCTGGATCGCCCCTAAGCGGTCGCTGCAGGGCGGCTTTAGCTGTCAATGACGAATATCTACAGCCGATTTGATCTACGTGGACGCGTGGCGCTGGTAACCGGCGGAGCCGGTTTGCTGGGAGCCGAGTTTTGCCGCACTCTCGGCGAGGCTGGCGCTGCGGTTATCCTGGGAGACATAAACCAGTCCGCCGCCGAAAAAGCCGCCGAAACACTGAGCCAGTCCGGGCTGGTTTGCCGGGCACAAACGCTGGACGTAACCAGCCAATCCTCCGTGGAAGCGGCGATTAACGCCGCTAAGGAACATTTTGGGCGGCTGGATATCCTGGTAAACAGCGCCGCCCTGGATCCGAAATTTGACCAGGCACACCTCGAACGAGAAACCGCCGGCGGAGATTTCGAAAGTTTCCCGCTGCAGGCCTGGCGCCAGGCGCTGGAGGTCAACCTGACCGGCATGTTCCTGACCTGCCAGGCAGCGGTGAAACCTATGCTGGCGCAGGGCAGCGGGGTAATCATCAACCTGTGCTCGATGTACGGGCTGGTTGGACCCGACCAGCGCCTGTATGAGCGACCTGACCGCCCACCGCAATTTAAACCGGTTTATTATTCGGTCAGCAAAGCTGGTGTACTCGGTTTGACTCGCTATCTGGCAACGTATTACGCCGGGAAGAACATCCGGGTGAACGCCCTCACACCCGGCGGTGTGTATAACGACCATGATGAAGTGTTCCTCAAAGCATATGCCGCCCGCTCGGTGCTGGGGCGGATGGCGCGC
>JAGUYX010000265.1 GCA_020061145.1 Anaerolineales bacterium
AGGACATAAATCACCAGAGTGAAAATCGACAACACGGTGCAGTAAATGGCAAAGATATACAAAGGGCGGGTTGTCAGGTAGCGTAATAACCAGTGGATGGATAAATAACCCACTACGGCTGAAGATAAAAATCCCCAAAAATAGACCGGTAGGAGCGCTAAAAACCCGGGTATCGCCAGCAAATCCACAACAGCCAGTCCACCTGCAGCTAACATGATCGGTACTGCCATTAGAAAAGAAAATCGGGCAGCAGTATTACGATCAAGATTTCGCAACATACCACCGGTAATGGTAGCTCCGGAGCGAGAAATCCCGGGGAACAAGGCTAACACCTGAAACAACCCCATAAATAACGCTTCTGGCCAATGAAGTTGCTCCATTTGCTGGCTGCGTTTCCCCAGGCGTTCAGCAAATAGCAACAACCCGGCGGTACCCAGCAGAAATAATGCTGTAGCGGCCGGGTTGTTGAATTGAGCTTCAACCAGGTCTTTTAACCATAATCCGCCCAATCCTGCGGGGATTGTAGCGAGGATCAGCAGCCAACCTAAACGGCTGGCCTGGGAAGCGAAGGGTTGCCGGTTGAAAATTCCCTGCAAGAAACCACGGATGATATCCAGTAAATCCTTCCAAAAATAGCCGATCACCGCAATCAGGGATGCAACCTGTACGAGAATATTAAAAATGAATGTGGATTCTTCGGGTAAGTCCCAACCCAACAGGTAGGGTGCAATCACCAGGTGAGCTGAGCTGGAGATCGGTATAAATTCCGTTAAACCCTGCAGAATGCCCAGAATTAAAGCCTGGATGGAGGTCATTGAGGTCAGGGTAGCCTTTCTGTGGCAAAGTATTCGTGATAAAAAACATCAAAACGATTTTCCAATATGGCCTGGCGGATTTCTCGCATCAATTCGATCAAGGTGTGCAAGTTGTGAATAGTGATTAATATGGGCCCCAACATTTCTTTGGCGACGATCATATGTCTGAGGTATGCACGTGAATAATGCCGGCAGGTATAACAGGTACATTGCTCGTCGATCGGATTGGGATTATCCGCCTGGTCGGCCCGAGCCAGGTTCAAGCGACCTTTTCTTAAAAATGCGGTTTTATGGCGCGCCAGCCGGGTAGGCGCCACGCAATCGAAGATGTCCACACCTCGCCAGACACTATTTACCAGGTCTTCCGGTGTACCCACCCCCATCAGGTAACGTGGCTTATCTTCTGGCAATAACTCATTGCATACCTCGATGGTTGACAACATTTGTTCTTTTGTCTCGCCCACTGCAAGACCACCGATGGCATATCCGGGAAAATTTAACTGCACCAACCTTTCAGCGGATTGCTGGCGTAGATCAGGAAAAATACCCCCCTGAATGATGCCAAATAATGCCTGGTCTTGCCGGCGTTTGGCGGAAAGGCAACGTTCCGCCCAGGCACTGGTGCGTTCAACTGCCTTGCGATTCACCTGATAATCGACCGGATCCGGACATTCATCGAATGCCATAATGATATCGGCACCGAGGTTCTCCTGAATTGCAATCGATTTTTCCGGGGTGAAACGGTGCAGGCTGCCATCCAGGTGACTTTTAAAGGTCACTCCATCCATATCGATCGTCCGGATGGATGCCAGAGAAAATACTTGAAAACCGCCGGAGTCGGTCAGGATTGGCCGTTGCCAGTTCATAAATGAATGCAAACCACCCAGCTCGGCGATTATTTGGTCACCGGGACGCAGATAAAGATGATATGTGTTCGCCAGAATCAGGTTAGTGTTCAGTTCGACAAGTTGCGCGGAGGTAACTCCTTTTACCGCCGCCTGTGTGCCGACCGGAGCGAAAACCGGCGTTATCACCTCCCCATGCGGGGTTGAAAAACGGCCTGCGCGCGCACGATCTTGCCGTGCCTCGATATGAAAGTCGAACATGGATGTATTCACGAGCGGGAATTATACACAGTTAATCCCTTTCATATTCGCGGTCGAGATCAGAGATTTAATACCAGTGTTTGGCATGGAGGCAGGCTGGTTTCTGGAAACCAGGTTGAATGTTATAATTTCGCCAGCCAGGAGCGACATGGATAGCCAGGGGAGACCAACATTTTTTTATCACCCAATTCCAATCTAATCAGGAGAACTTGTATATGCCTAAACTAAACCTGCCCGGACCAAATGCGAAAGAAATTATCACACGGGATAAACGCGTCATTTCCCCCTCGTATCCACGAGGCTACCCGTTTGTGATGGACCATGGTCGGGGCACCGAGGTTTGGGATGTGGATGGAAATCGCTTTCTCGATTTTTCGGCTGGAATTGCAGTCGCTTCAACCGGTCATAGTCACCCGCAGGTTGTGCGTGCTATTCAGCAACAGGCTGAAAAATTTATTCACATCTCCTCGGATTATTATCACCTGAAGTGGGTTGAGCTGGCTGAAAAGCTGGTTGAAATTGCTCCGTTTGAAGATGCCATGACGTTTATGGCGAATTCTGGAGCTGAGGCGGTTGAATCGGCTCTAAAGCTTGCCAGGCATCATACCGGACGCTCCCAGTTTATTGCCTTTTTCGATAGTTTCCATGGTCGCACGATGGGCGCAATCACCATGACTGCGAGTAAAACCACCTACCGCCGCCGATTCTCACCGCTCATGGGGGGCGTGTTTCATGTTCCTTATCCCAATCCGTATCGACCGATCTTACTCGGAGAAGACGGTGAAGGTTATGGAGAAACCGTGGTGCGTTATATTGAAGAGCAAATTTTAGGGCGCCTGGTTTCGCCTGATGAGGTGGCCGGTATATTGATCGAGCCGATTCAGGGAGAAGGTGGTTATATTCTTCCTCCACCCGACTTTTTCCCCGCCTTGCGGAAATTATGCGACCAGTACGGCATTTTATTGATCACCGATGAAGTGCAATCTGGGATGGGTCGGACGGGCAAGTGGTGGGCGACAGAGAATTTTGGTGTCGAACCGGATATCTTGTGTTCAGCCAAGGGAATTGCTTCTGGAATCCCGTTAGGAGCAATTATTGCCAGGAAAAATGTGATGAGCTGGCCGAAAGGATCGCATGGGAATACATACGGTGGCAACCCAATTGCCTGCGCAGCCGCTCTGGCAACGATAGACTTGATCGAAAATGGTTATCTGGAGAATGCAAATCGAGTTGGGGAGTATACAAAACAAAAATTGGTAGATATACAAACACGACACCCATCAGTTGGGGAGGTACGTGGGTTGGGCTTGATGCTGGGTGTGGAGTTCGTAAAAGACAGGCAGACTAAAGCACGCGCCGCTGAACTTCGGGATCGCATCGTGGATCTGGCCTTCGAACGCGGTTTGATTTCTCTGGGTTGTGGCATGAACACAATCCGCATTTCCCCTCCGCTTAATGTCAATCGTGCGGAAATTGATGAAGGATTAGAGATTTTTGAAGAAGCCATTCGCCTGGGTGAAGAAGAATTTTTGCTCCAACCAGCCTGATGAAGAATCGCGGGGACACAGCCTGTGTCCCCGAATTGCTTAATTGAGGATTTGATGCTACCGGATTTTCGAGTCCGCCAGCGGGATTACCTGCTGGAAATCACCCGGGCAATTACCCGGGAATTGAATCTGGATAAATTACTGGCGCGGATCGTCAATATTTCCGCAGAGATGCTTGCCGGGCAGGCAGGGTTTATTGCTTTGAGGGAAGAAGACCATGGCTGGCGAGTGACTGCTGCGCATGGGATTTCTGCACCGGTGATCCGGTATTTAAATACGCTCCTTGCCCAGATCGAAATCCGCGAAGACCCTCTCCACAACGAGCTGGCTGAAGTAACTCGCCTGATCCATAGCCTGACAGAGGTGACTAGTAGCAGTTTTTCAACGTATGTGGGTTTACCGCTGGTGGTTTACCAGCGTATGATCGGGGTGATTTTTATTTTCCGCAGTTATCCGGGTGTATTTTCTGCCAACGATCGAGCTTTGCTGCAGGCGTTTGCGGATCAGGCGGCAATCGCAGTTCAAAATGCCCAGCTTTATACGCAAATCAGCCGCGAAAAACAACGTATGGATGCGCTTTTAGATACCGTCGCGGATGGTATTTTAATCTTCAAACCCGACCATACGATCGAACGGGTTAACCCTGCCTTCGCGCGTATGGTGGGTGAAAAGATGGATAGCCTGATCGGCAAAACCCACGAACAGGTTGTTCGGTGGCGGACTCGCATTCATGGCATCCCCTTGGAACAGGCCGAAGCGGGTGGTTGGCCATTGACCGCTGAGGCCACTTTGTATGTAGAAGGCGATATCGAAAGACCGAATGGCACACCATTGCCCGTAGGGATAACTTACGCCCCATTAATTAGCCCGGATGGTTCCCTTTTATATACGATTGCCACCGTGAGAGATATTACTCATTTTCGTGAAGCCGAAGAAATCAAATCCACCTTTATTTCCGTGGTCAGTCACGAATTAAAAACACCGGTCGCTTTGATTAAGGGTTATGTGGCGACGTTGCGTCGGGAAGATGTACGCTGGGATAGACAGGTTGTTCAAGATAGTCTCCAGGTGATCGAAGAAGAAGCTGACCGGCTGGCGGATTTGATTGAAAACCTTCTGGATGCCTCCCGGCTGGAGGCAGGAGGGTTAAAACTCAACCTCACCGACATACATTTGCCCTCACTGGCAGAACGTATGGTCAACCGCTTTGCCACCCAGACAACACTGCACTCTTTTCGGGTAACTTTCCCTGAGAATTTCCCTATTATATTAGGGGATGAAGATCGATTGATGCAGGTGCTTTCGAATTTGATCTCGAACGCCCTTAAATATTCGCCTGAAGGCGGAGAAATCAGAATAGAAGGCAGGGCATTAAGTGATCAGGTGATTGTCTGTGTGAGTGATGAGGGCAGCGGGATTCCTCGTGCGGACGCCCCCCACGTATTCGACCGCTTTTACCGCGCTTACGAAGCCAGTCGTACAACCAAAGGAGCCGGTTTGGGCTTATACCTTTCCCGGGCAATTCTGGAGGCGCACAAAGGGAGAATCTGGGTGGATACCGGAATTGAAAAAGGCGCGCGAGTTTGTTTCTCTTTGCCCCGCAATTGAGAGAAAACATCTAGTAAAATAAACCCTTTGGGATTATCCCGCTCAAATGAAAAAAACGAACTGGAGATTTACATGCCTGTAATGAGAGTTAATTGTCCAAATTGTGGCCAGCCGTTATCCGCAGAAATCACACAATTATTTGATCTTGGCGTAGATCCGGCAGCCAAGCAGAATCTGTTAAGCGGCACAGCCAATATGGTGCAATGTGGTGTGTGTGGTTATCAGGGTCCGGTGGCTACACCGTTAATTTATCACGACCCGGAAAAAGAGTTGCTGTTAACCTATTTTCCACCCGAATTAGGCTTACCGCGTCAGGAACAGGAACGCATAATCGGATCATATATGCAGCAGATTCTCAATCGTCTGCCGCAAGAGAAACGTAAAGGATATCTTTTACAACCCAAACAATCCTTAACACAGCAGGGTATGCTGGAACAAATTCTCGAAGCGGATGGCATCACCAAAGAAATGATCGATGCGCAACAGAAACGCCTGCGACTGATCCAGCGGCTTTTAACTGTGTCTGAGGATTCTTTAGTAGCTGCGGTGCAGGATGAGCTGGATTTATTGGATGAGGATTTCTTTACCATCCTGGCACGGCTGGCTGAAGCATCTACCGCTGCGGGTGACGCTGCTACCGCCCAACGCCTGGTGATATTACAGAGAAACTTGTTGCCCCTGACCGAGATTGGCAAGCAAATCCAGGAGCAAAGCCAGGAAGTTGAAGAGGCATTAAAGTCGTTGCGGGAAGCAGGCAATGGACTGACGCGTGAAAAATTGCTGGACATCCTCACGGAGGCTCCGAATGACACCCGCATCCAGGCCCTGGTCAGTCTGACACGCCCGGGTCTGGATTACGCTTTCTTCCAGATTTTGAGTGAACGGATTGCGCAGGCAAGTGAGCCGCAAAAAAGCAAACTTGAGGAATTACGCGGAAAATTACTTGAATTAACTCGCGAAATTGACCAGGAAGTCGAACATCGAAAAGAAGTGGCTCGCAAGAATATCGAAACATTATTGCGGGTTGAAGACCTGGAGAGCGCTATACTCCAAAATATGCCAGCGATCGATGAATACTTTGTCAATACATTGAACGAAGAAATTCAGCAAGCACGCAATGATGGCAACCTCGAGCGATCTGCAAAACTCAACCGCATGATTGAGATCTTGCAGCAAGCCAGTACACCGCCTGAGTTAGCGTGGATAGAGGAATTAATTCAGCTTCCCAATGAGCAGGCTATCCGGGCTGCAATGGCCGAGCAGCCCGATAAAGTGAACCAGGAGTTTATTGATTTAGTGATGAATTTACTGGCCCAATCAGAGAATGATCCCGAAGTCCAGGGGCAATTACAGCTGGTATATCGCAGCGCCATGCGTATGTCTATGGAGCGGAACGTGCGCGAAGGCTGACTTACTCCTGGTTTGCCTTAAGCTGGGCCTGGATTTTCCAGGCGTAAACCATGGCCTCTTACGGTGACGATGTATTGGTGCGTCGGGTCAGCTTCTGCCAGACGATCACGCAGCCGGCGCACCAACGCATCCAGGGCCTGATCTGATACGGCAATAGCATGTTCCTGTCCCCATATTCCCTCGATAATCTTGCTTCGGGAAACCACCTGGCCGGGTTGTTCGTAGAGCGTCTCCAATAATTTATACTGCGAGACAGATAACGGGGGTACGATTTCTGTATTTTTTACCCAGACTCGTCTGGATTTTTTTTCCAGACGCAACAAACGCGTTTCACCAGGTTGGGTTATCAAGCGCGGTCTCTCAAAATCCCCATCCAGCGGCATGGTGGCGTCCGAGCTCACGAACACAAATTGTTGTGTGTAAGCAATCTGGATGATGTCCCCATCTTGAAGTAAAACAGGTTGATCGATGCTGTTGCCATTGAAGTGAGTGCCATTTTTACTTCCCAGGTCCTCTACCCAGACCCCTTTACTATTCTGGTACAACCGCGCGTGGTGACGTGATACCTGCCGGTTAGGAATGATAATGTCGCAATCATCATCCCTGCCGATGATCAGCTCTTTATCTATCACCCAGCGTTGCCCATCGAATGGTCCAGTCTGGGCCAGGATCATGGGGTTTTCTTCTATTTGCTTCCGCATCTTCGCTCCTGATCCTTTAGATATTTGCTGGTGTGATGAGACAGGTAGCTGCAAGCAGTTTAAAATTATATCTCATTGACAAGGGAGAACCGAAGTCTCCGATAAAAATTCAGGCGGCAGGGGCGATGGGGTAGTAAAAAGATATTGTCCCTGATGGTTAAATGATAAACGAGTAAAAAAGGTCTGGCGTGTATAATAGCGATGGAGAAGAAGAGCTGATCTGATGCCGGTATCATTACAATCAGGAGATACGCTTCACGAAAGATATAAAATTCGCAAAATCATCGGGCAGGGGGGAGCGGGGAGCGTGTACCTCGCAGAAGACTTACGTCTTGAAGGACGTTTGTGTGCCATAAAAGAGGTTAATAACGATTTATCTCTGCCCCTTGACTTGCAGAAACAGGCTCGCGATCAATTTCAACGCGAAGCGGTCATTCTGGCGCGTCTGGATCACCCCAACCTGCCTAAAGTCTCGGATTATTTTTCAGTCGAAGCACGGGATTATCTGGTGATGGATTATGTGCCGGGAGAAGATCTTCGCACAATCTTACTCAAAGCTCAACAAAAAAACCAGTTTTTAGATGAACGCGTCGTTCTGGGTTGGGCCAGCCAGCTTGCCAGTGCGCTGACTTACCTGCATAGCCAGGTACCGATTATCCTTCACCGGGACATCAAACCCAGCAATCTTAAATTGATGCCAACCGGTCAGGTAAAACTGGTTGATTTCGGTTTGGTTAAGGTGCTCGCCTCTGAGGAGGTAACCCTGACGGTGATCCAGGGTAGAGGTACTGCACTATATACCCCCTTGGAGCAATACGGAGGTGATGCCGGGCATACGGATGCACGCAGTGATATCTATGCATTTGGGGCAACCCTTTATCATCTGTTGACCGGAAAACCGCCTGTAGAGGCACGTGAGCGTTTTCTGAACCCGGATAAAATCATTCCTCCTCGTGAGATCAACCCCTCCATCAGCCCACGCACCGAACGGGCTATATTATGGGCGATGTCTTTGCACCCGGACGAACGACCCACCAGTGTGGAAGCATTCCGGAACGCATTATTGGGTGAATGGAATCCGTCCACCTCGCCGCGCTCAGAATTACCCCAACTGACATTGGTGGATCTGGTTAGCCTGCCTATCGAGCGTTTTATGGCGTTCCTGGCGATCCTGCTATTGTTGATATCCTTGATTGTGACTTTGATCCAGCAATAGACCGTTTCGATCTAAACCCCATTGCGTTTCCATAATAGCGCAGCTAATAAGCCCAGGCCATTCCCCAGTATTGTGCCGACTCCGCTGGCGATTGCTCCGCCAAAAGATAAAAACCAATCTGCGCCCGGCAAGCTGGTAGCAATATAGATATACCCCAGAAGACCGCCAATCAGAACACAAAAAGCAATTCGCAGGCTCCAGCGAACCTGTCCCAGGAGTACACTTGCCCGATATGCTCCCCAGCTTACCAGGAAGGCAATCAGTACAGCCAGCAGCCATTCCATAAATCTGGAAACATTCCCCGGGTTATCATCGATGACTGAGCCAACGAAGATTACTGGTGTGACCGGTGTGGTAACTTCAGGCGTCGTGGTGGCTTCCGCGGTTGGGCTGTTGGTGGGTGTAGGACGCTCACCTTCTACAGTGATGGGTATGGCGGTGGATAATGTCGCTGGTTCGCTGCGGGCAGTGATCACCATGTTTCCTTGAGTTTCAATCGGGAAAGTTGCCCGGGCAATGCCTCCGGTCGTCGTGGCAATAATTTCCTTCAATACCACACTGCGCTCTCCGACGGTGCTCAAAATCAACCGCACCTCGGTTCCGTCCGGCACCGGTTTGTTATTATGATCCAGAATGATTCCGGTCTGGATCGGGATTAAATCGCCTGCCTGAAAACTGGGCGGAGGAGAGGGAGTGGTTTCTTCAGGAGCGGGTGTAGCCTGGCTCGGAGAAGAACCCAGAAACAACTCGATGGTCTGCTGAGGATTGGGTGTGGTGGCTTCAAACAGATCATAATTAATTCCAGTTACCGAAACGGGAAGCGCACCGGTAAGAGGACGGATTTCGTTGAACAATAACCGCGCGGCCACTTCGACCGATTGCGGTGTTTTTGAGTAGAGCGCATAATAAGCTGTCAGCTTGGAAATATCGGTGGCATCCAGATAATAGGGGGCATTAAAAGCAAAAATGATTACATTTTTTCCCCGTAAAAGATCCGGGCGTTCATTGAGGAAGCGTTTGACTGCTATGGAAAGAGGACGTTGCTGGCGTACATCCAGCATGGCGATCACCAGCCATTCCGCGTTTTTAATATGAAACTCGATTTCGGTACGATTAATCCCGCGATCCAACATGGATTGTAAGTGCTCAAAGCTGAATGAGAGCAAGTTCCGCCGGGTCGTCTGTCCTCCAGATTCTGGTCCATACAGGCGCAGAACGATGTCCTGTAGTGTGTTCATCCCGAGGACAGTCGCTTCTTCGCAGACTGAACATTGTTTTACGGTATAGGCGTCAGTGATAAATACGATTTGATCCTGCAACCCGGGTGGATTGGGCAATACATTATCCAATTCAGAAGCTGGGGGACTGATTAATGTTGCCGCCTGTCTTGAAATATCAAAAATAAGTTCCTGAGAAGTGCCGACCTCTTGTAAACCCTCTTCAGCTGGCACGATGTTTTCCAGGGTGAAGCTGCCGTAAATCTCAAATTTTTTCGTCAAAATGCGTAACGCGGCTTCATCCACGCGTTGTGCAAACGCCGGATCCTCTCGATACTTGACCGCAAAAAAATCCAGTATACGTAAGATTGTAGCGTACGGATCGGAATCATCACTTCCCACCAGATTGCCCAAATTCAACAGATCATTCCCTGCCAGCAGTGCATCGCGGGCAACAAAATGGGCGTTGAAGACTTCCCCGGTAGGAGAAAAGAAAAGACGCACCGCCCGTGTGCCTAATTCATCGCTGACCATGATGCCACCATTTTCACGCCATACCTCAAAAGCCGGCAGGCTCATTAATTGATCGAAAGCCTGGGGATCGAAGCTGATCGGCCGGGTAGTGGAGCGGATATTGGATTGAAACCCCTGGTATTTGATGTGTGAGGTCAGTAATCCATCGATGGTTGCATCTGGCGATGGCGCATCACCGGTTACGGTAAAGAATGGAGCCAGATCGGTTTGTTTCAATTGCTCCAGGGTTTTACGAATGGTGGCGACTTCTTCTTCAGGTGGGCGGTCTGAGCTGCCTCGACCGGGAAAATATTTACCGATCACTGCCATCCGCGGGCTGCTTCCCTGGTGGACGCCGCTGATATAAGCTTTTGCAAACTCACCCACCCAGAAAGGATCGCCACCGAAGGTGCGAGTCCCGAGATTACCTGTATCATCCGGATTAGGATCTTCGAGAATGTCCAGTGAAGGACCAAGTAACAGGTTGATTCCCAGGCTGGAAAGTTCCTTACCGACAATGCCTCCAACCTGCTGCGCCAGATTGGGATTCCAGGTTGCTCCCAATGTCATCTGATTGGGCAACTGGGTCAGCCCATATAGAATTTCACTGTAGGGATACCCATCCCCTTCCTGTGAAATCGCCACGAAAAGTGGAATGTAATTGGGTGAACTCACGCTGTTCGAATCGGGATTTATTTCCTGCGTCAGAGAAGCTTCCCATTCTGTCGTTTGCAACTGCCTGATTAACTCCCAGGCAGCCTGCACGGTGTTTTCCGGGCCGACAAAATTATCATTTTCTCGTTTTAGCAGTACTCCGCCCACGTGCCGATTGACGATTAGATCGTGAATGATAGAATCCTGGCCGGCATCGGTGCCCCGAAAAGTGATCAGGAGCAATTGTCCAACTTTTTCTTCCGGGGTCATCATACTCAACAGGAGTTGCGCATTTTCCTGTGGCGATACCTGAGCAGAATCCGCTGCAAATGTCTGTGGCAATGGCAGTCCAGCCAGACAAAGCGTAAATATTACGATCCAGGAGGTTAAACGCAAATCGACTCTGATCACGATTTACTCGGCTGTTTCGATCTGGATTATGCGTTCCAACAATTCTCGTCTCGGCGCTCCACTGAGTAATTCCAATTTACGAATACCCAGCGGGTCGATCTGATTGCGGATCAACTCCAGTTCTTCAGCAGCGGGCGCAGGTGTTTCGACCACATCCGGGGCGATTTCCAGAGGAAAACCTGTCTTGCTTTGAATACGGTCGAGGGTGACGCCGGGGTGGATACTGGTTAAGCGCATTTTACCGTATAGAAAATCAAATTGACCCAGATTTGTTATCAAATACCGCGGTCCGGCTCCATAATTTCGTTCAGGGGCGTGACCCAGACCGGAGCGGAAATCCAGTTGGGGCACAAAGGTTACCCTGGAATGGCGGGTCACATACAGATACACCTGATCGTTTACGACGGTCACATCCGGGATACCACCAGAGCCTGGAAGGCGTAATCGCGGGTGATGGTAATCGCTTCCAATTGCCAGGTTATTGAAATTTCCGTTGGCATCTACCTGGGCCGGGCGGAAAAATTCCTTCGGGCGTAACCGGGGGAGAATATCCGCCGCGACGCTGACAAAACCCACATTAATTAATGCGCGGTCCAACCACAATTCCTCAATATGAACCAGGCCAAGAGGCGCAGGTTCGCGGCAAACTCCCTGACCGATGGCGGACGCAAAATACAAATCAGGCGCATGTGTATTCCTTGCCAGGAGGAAAGCAGCACCAACCAGAGGTGTTGCCAGGCCCTGCACGATTATTTCGCCGTTTTTAATCTGGCGGGCGATGCAACACACCATTAATTCGTCAATTGTAAAATCAGTCATTCTTTTCCTTGTGGGGTGGGTTAAACGCCACTCATTGAGATTAAATTCTGCAATTGCTCGTGAGCGATGTTACCACCAGAGATAATCACAACCGCCGGGCGGTTTTGGATTTTGCCGGACAGGCAGGCAGCCAGACCGGCAGCACCGGCGGGTTCTACCGGCTCACCAAAATTCTTCCAGGCATATTGCATGGCATGAATGAGCTCATTTTCTGTTACGGTGACGATATCATCCACCAGCGTTCGAACCAGTGAAATTGTTATGGAGCTTTCTTCAATGGCCCCGGCAAGACCATCTGCAAGTGTGGGTAAGTCCTGTGTATTGGATTGCGTTCCATGATGATAGAGGTCGTAAAAGAATGGAGAGTTGGCGGCCTGAACGCCGATTAACCGTCGGGCTGACGATAATTGGTGAAGACATGCGCCGATCCCGGAAATCAATCCACCGCCTCCTACAGGTACCACCCAGGTAAAGCTGTTGGCCTGGGGAATGTCTTCCAGAATTTCCAGGAAGAGAGTGCCTTGCCCGGCGATAACCCATTCGTCATTATAGGCTGATACCCACGTTCCTGAACTCTGGCGGGCATAATCTAAGGCAGCCTGTTCAGCGGCTGCATATCCACCTGAGACAAGCCTTAACCTGGCCCCATACTCCTGCATCCGCCGGATTTTTAATGGGGATGCATCCTCTGAAACGAATATTTCCACAGGAGCCTGGCATAAAGTGCCAGCATAAGCCAACCCCTGTCCATGGTTTCCCGCAGAAGCTGTTATCAACCCGGCGGTTTGTTTTTCACGTGGCAGGTGCAGTACCTTGTTCAATGCCCCACGAGCTTTGAATGAACCTGTAACCTGAGAATTTTCCCATTTGAAAAAGAGATTTAGATGCGGATCATAGGTTACCGGGGTTTGCTCGATCCAGGGTCGAATGGTCTCCCGGGCTTCTAAAAAGCGGTCGATCGGAATCATGAGAGATTAAATTAGCTCCGATGATTCAAGCACACCGCGTTGGATTTTGCGCGCCAATAAAGGATCATCAGTAAAAAACCCATCAACCTTAAATTGAATCATTTTTTGGATCAAATTTGGCTCATTCACCGTGTATGTATGCACCCGGATCCCCTTGCGATGAAACCTTTGTATAAGAGAAGGGGATACATCCTCTACTGCCGGATGTAAAGCTTCGTACGGAACGAGTAGTCGACCCGGCCAACCACGCGCCCACCAACCAGAATTCCCCTGTAAAGCAAGTAAACCCACCTCGGATTGGGGCAAGAATTTTTTTATCTGGCGTAAGGCGAGTGGATTAAAGGATGAGAAAAACACCCGGTTTTGCATACCAAACTGCTTTACGAGATCTGCAACAGCCTGCGGGAGACGGTCGTCAATAGAAAACAGATTTTTCAGTTCGATATTGATCACGATACGTCGATTAAGCAGCTCCAATACTTCCACCAGTGCAGGTATTCTCTCGTTCTGGTATAAAGAGTCAAAAAAGGAGCCCGCATCCAATTGCTTGATTTCCGCTAAAGATAACTCTGATATTCTACCGTTGAACCCGGTGGTCCTTTCCAGATGGTCATCATGGGCAACGACAACGTGTCCATCTTTGGTTAGATGAACATCAAGCTCAATGCCATCGGCGCCTTGCTGCACAGCCAATTGAAAAGCCGCGAGGGTGTTTTCGGGCGCATACACACTGGCGCCGCGATGGGCAAATATTGCCGGTTTGGGAAGTTCAGCAAAAATAGGCATAAATTTCCCTGCTGGGACAACTAAGGGAATTATAGCACGCAGACAGGCTGTCGCTTGCTGGGAGATTTGGGTTATCAAACCCGGTATTCGGATATTTTATATCAGCTATCTGAAGGTTTTAAATCTTTGATATTTAGTTGTAAATAGCTGCGTCCATTAAATTCATTAATCTCGAAGGTGTAAAGCAGGTCCACCTTATTGGGTAACCGATCATACCAATGACCCAGACGAAATGCAATTGCATCATAGGTAATCAGACCATCCGTCACCGATAATTTGAGATGAGCGCCATCATTGCCAACAACCCTGGTTTTATAGGCATCCCGGTTGACGTGCAAATCCCGGGAAATAAAGTGCGCCTGGCGATTTCCATAGCCCGTGGGTTCCATTTTATCCAGGTAGGGAAGGAGATCTGGCACCAATTGGTGGAGAGGGATTTCCACATCTGCCACCAGAGTGGGTTTGAGTATCCGATTTTCGAGTTTTTCGGCGGCGATTTCAGCCAGCCTGCTCCGTAATTCTGGTAAATTTTCGTTTTTTACGGTAAATCCGGCAGCCGCCGCATGCCCACCGTGGCGAACCAGCAAATCTTTACATAAATCGAGCGCCTGGGTGATGTGAAATTCTTTTATGGAGCGGCACGAACCGCGGGTTTCGCTCTCTCCTTGATGAGCCACAATTGCCGGTCGATAATAGGTTTCCGAAAGGCGCGAGGCTGCCAATCCAACCACCCCAGGATTAAATTCTGGATGGACTGCAAAAATTAGTAAAGGGTCTGTTTCCTGCGAGAATGCCAGCTGCTCGGCCTTCTGCTGGATTTCTCGGGTGATTTTCTGCCGTTCGCGGTTCTGGATTTCCAGAAATTGGGCTTTATAACCTGCATCTGAAACTTCTTGGGTTAATAATAATTCTAATGCGGTTAATGCAGAATCCAGCCTGCCGGCCGCGTTGAGACGGGGGCCTAACGCGTAACCAATATCCATAGCAGTAACTCTGGCAGGAACCACCCTGGCAACTCCCATCAGGGACAACAATCCTTGCCGCCGTGTAAAGCGGAGCGAATTCAAACCACGCCGGACAATCGCTCGATTTTCACCGACCAGAGGTGCAAGGTCAGCCACCGTACCTAAGGCGACCAGATCCATATATTCGTCGATATTCAGATAATGGGCTTCCATGTAGGGAATCAAAGCCTCGGCAAGTTTATATGCCAGCCCGACACCGGCTAATTCTTTCTCAGGATAAGGGTCATTCTGTTGTTTTGGATTGATAATTGCCAGCGCATCTGGCAGCTCATCTCCAGGGTGATGGTGATCGGTAATGATCAAATCCATACCTAATTGGCGCGCATAACGGGCTTCTTCCGGTGAGCGGATGCCACAATCCACCGTGATGATCAGGTTGGTATTATCCTCCGCCAGGGTTTGCAAGGCTTCAACATTCAAGCCATACCCTTCATCAAAACGATTCGGTATGTAGGGATGTACGTCTGCGCCCATCGCTTCAAGTACAAGGGTTAATAAGGCAGTTGCGGTGACTCCATCCACATCATAATCGCCGTAGACGACGATCCTTTCCTGATGATGGATGGCATAGCCAATGCGTTTTACGGCATCTTCCATCCCAATCATGCTCGCCTGGCGCGTGCCCTCCGGAACCTCCGCCCGAAAATATGCTTCGACTTCTTCCGGGGTGGAAATACCCCGGTTATAGAGGATTTGGCGGATTACCCTGGGATAATCAGATAGGTTAACATCGACATACGGGGGAATCAGGCTTTCAACCTGCCAGGTCTTTTCACCAGCAATAAGCGAATTTGTCATTCAAATATTCCGTTTTTTGTGTATTGATCAACCGATTGTTGCGGACTCTGCCATTACCCGGGCGCCAACCAGGCCTGGTTCGTCACCTAATTGCGCCAAGGTTATCACCAGATCTTCCAGATATTCCGGCGACATCGTATACCTGCTCAGGGCATTGCGTATTGGTTCCAGGATGTAGCGTCCGCTGAGGGTCACACCCCCACCCAGGATCAGGATAGAGGGATTAAAGATGTGGAGAAAATCAGCAAAAGCGCGACCGAGATGTTTCCCCGCATCTTCCAACAATTCCATTGCCAGGCGATCCCCTTTTTCTGCTGCTTCTGCAACGTCACGGGCAGTGGGATGCGCAACTTTACTCAGTTCAGTGTTCACTCCCTGCTGAATTCTTTCATGGGCACGGCGCGCGATGGCGGTTCCAGAAGAAAAGGCCTCCAGATGACCATATTGTCCACAACTACATTGGGGGCCATTCGGATCGACGGTGACATGACCCAGTTCAGCGGCCAACCCACGTACTCCATGCAATAAGCGGTCATTGATAATTACTCCTCCACCTATCCCTGTGCTGACCGTGATATAAACAATGTCGTGATGCCCCTTACCAGCGCCATAACGCCATTCACCGAGTGCAGCCAGGTTGGCGTCATTATCTAAATACACTGGTACTTTGAATTCACGTTCGAGAAAGTCTACCGCCGGAAAATGAGACCATTGGGGAATGTTAGGTGCTTTGATAATTGTGCCTGCGGCAAGATCGATCGGCCCGGGTGAGGCAATGCCGATGGCTTTTACCGGCTTGCTCTCCGGCCAGGCGTCTTTTATGGCTTGTTTCAGTGTTTCTTCAGGCGTGTTTTCTCTGGAATGGGTACGGCGGCGGATTAAACGCAGAGGTTCCAGTTTTTCCGCTTGGTAACTGGCGACCCGGATTTGCGTCCCACCCACATCAACAGCGATATAATAAGACATTGAGCCTAAGTATAGCATAAACAGGTTTGACACCATTCCCGCACACGGTAATCGATCGAAAACGATTGTGAGAATCCACCTGAAAGGTATATTAACCTCGGTACGCTCTGCCTTACGCTGGTTGAACCCCGGCATTGGGGTAAAGCGTTGGCTGGTTGTGGTGTTGCTTGGGACCACATTGGTCGGCGTGGGTCTGGCAGTTTTGGTATTGGATGTATATCGAAATGCGCCGGATACCTGGTGGCTTCCCATCCTCTCGGCAATTTCCTTACGCTTTATCACCCGTCCTTTACGTGCGCTGATCTTTGGTGGGTTAGGGGTGGGGCTGATTCTGTTCGGTATCTGGGGATTCAATCGTTCTTTATTGGCGCCGTATACCCATTCTGGTCGTCCGATTTATGACACAGTCGCCTTGCATCGCAGGCGAGAGCGAGGTCCCAATATTGTGGCGATCGGCGGAGGGCATGGCCTCTCGATTTTGCTGCGGGGATTAAAGGAATTTTCTTATAACATCACCGCAGTGGTGACGGTTGCTGATGATGGGGGCTCGTCCGGTCGTATCCGTCAAACGATGGGTATACTTCCGCCTGGCGATATCCGCAATTGCCTGGCAGCGCTGTCCAGCGATGAAGCTTTATTATCGCAATTATTTCAATACCGCTTCGAGGAATCGGAGGATGGGCTGGGTGGGCATTCATTTGGCAACCTGTTCATCACCGCCCTGGCTGAAATTACGGGTAGTTTTGAAGAAGCTGTGGCTGAATCTGGACGGGTGCTGGCTATACACGGGCGTGTTTTACCGGCGACGCTCCACGATGTCACCTTGATGGCGGATGTTGATCTGCCTTTGCTCACCGCCCCACTGCGCGTGGAAGGGGAGAGTCAGATTCCCAAAGCAGCCGGTCAGGTTCGGCGAGTCTGGTTACAACCCAGCGACCCGCCTGCCTTCCCGGAAGTAATTCGGGCAATCTTGAACGCAGATTTGATTGTGGTTGGCCCGGGCAGCCTGTATACCAGCATTCTCCCGAATCTACTGGTTCCGGATATTGCGCGCGCTTGCGAGGCCAGCCGGGGTTTAAAGATTTTTGTGTGTAATGTTGCCAATCAGAAAGGCGAGACAGATGGTTACACCACCATCGATCATCTGAATGCATTGCGAACCCACGTGGGTAGTGACTTGTTTGACGTGATTTTGTGTAACTCAGTACCGGATAAATTACGCAAAATCGATTCTGGCAATCAAGCGTGGGTGGAATTAGATGATGCGACCCTGGAACGATACCCGGTTTATGTGGCAGAGCTGGTCGATGATCTGGATCGTTGGCGGCATAACTCCACCCGGCTTGGGAGAGTTATTTATGATATCTGGCAGGAGCGCACAGGTCCTTTGGTAGAATAATGTATATATTGTGCAGTTTTGGACGAAGTGAAACGCTCGGATAGTGATATAATTCACAATAAAGGCGTTGCAAGCTCAATTTTCAGGAGGTTTACACCATGGCAGTAAAAGTTGGGATTAACGGTTTTGGTCGAATTGGTCGCCAGGTTTTCAAAGCAATCCGCGATTATTATCCAGATACTCTGGAAGTGGTGGCTTTCAACGATATCGGTGACCTCAAAACGATGGCCCATCTGTTGCGTTATGACTCGAATTATGGGCGATTTGACGGAACCGTCGAAGTGAAAGACGAAGATGAATTGATTGTGGATGGCAAACCCGTGCGCGTTTTCAAAGAGACGGATCCGGGTAACATTCCCTGGAAAGATCTGGGTGTGGAAATTGTTGTCGAAAGCACGGGTATTTTCACTGTCAAATCCGATGGGGTGAATAAAAAGGGGAAATTCGTCAAAGGCGCCGATAATCATATCGTCAAAGGCGGGGCTAAGAAAGTTATAATCTCCGCTCCTGCTCAGGGCGAAGACCTGACAGTTGTTCTGGGAGTGAATGGGGATAAATACGATCCTGCGAACCATCATGTGATTTCGAATGCATCCTGCACGACAAATTGCCTGGCGCCTGCGGCGAAGGTGGTCCATGATAAATTCCAGATCAAACGGGCATTTATGACCACCATCCATGCCTACACCAACGATCAGAAGATACTCGATTTGCCCCACAGTGATTTACGGCGAGCGCGAGCCGCAGCTTTGAGCATTATCCCGACAACCACTGGCGCTGCCCGTGCACTCAAACTGGTTATTCCTGACCTGGATGGCAAGTTTGACGGGTACGCGTTGCGCGTCCCCACCCCCACGGTTTCTGTGGTGGATTTCACAGCGGAAATTGAAGTTGCCGCCTCAACCGAGGACCTGCACTCAGCGTTCAGAGAGGCCGCCAATGGACCCATGAAAGGCATCCTTCAGGCGGTAGACGAGCCGTTGGTCAGCATCGACTATAAGGGCGATCCGCACAGTTCTTCGATCGACCTGCCTTTTACTATGGCATTGGGTAAGGGTAAGAGTACCTTCGTTAAGGTTGTGGCCTGGTACGATAACGAATGGGGCTACTCAGTGCGCACCGCAGATCTGGCCGAAATGGTCGGAAAATCCCTGTAAACCAGAACCAAAATAAGGTTCGCTATTCATGTTCACGAAAAAAACAATCACGGACATCGAGGTACAGGGAAAGCGGGTTTTGGTACGGGTAGATTTTAATGTTCCCGTCAAGGATGGAAAAGTAACCGACGATACCCGTATCCAGGCCGCGCTGAAAACCATCCGCTATTTACAGGATCATGGGGCGGCTCAAATATTATGTTCACACCTTGGACGTCCCAAGGGCGAACCTGCGCCTGAATTTTCCCTCAAACCGGTCGCAGAGCGGCTGGAAACATTACTCGGGAAACCGGTAATATTCGTGCCTGATTTTATCGGCGAGCAAGCGCAGTATGCTGCGAAAAACTTGAAACCTGGTGAGATACTGGTACTGGAAAATACCCGCTTCGAAAAAGGCGAAACAAAGAACGATCCCCAGGTTTCGGCAAGACTTGCCAGTATGGCAGACCTGTATGTCAATGATGCTTTTGGGTCTGCACATCGGGCGCATGCCTCCACCGAAGGAGTGGCTCACTTCATTCCAGGCGTGGCTGGCTTTCTTATGGAAAAAGAGATCCGCTATCTTGGGCAGGCAATTGCAGAGCCTGATCGACCGTTTGTCGCCATTTTGGGTGGGGCAAAAATCAGCGATAAGATTGGCGTCATCCGCAATTTGCTGGTGAAAGCCGATCAAATCCTGATTGGCGGGGGAATGGCCAATACCTTCTTCCATGCGTCCGGCTACCCGGTGGGAGATTCTCTGGTAGATGTTGAGGCAATTCCGACTGCCAAGGAAATCCTGGCAGAAGCGGGCAACAAATTGCGGCTTCCAGTGGATGTGGTCATCGCCGACCGGTTCGACAATGAGGCAGAGACTAAGCTCGTTCAGGTGGGACCAATTCCGGATGGCTGGCGTATACTGGATATCGGCCCAGAAACTGTGGCCAATTATCGCAAGGTTATCGAAGAAGCTCGCACAGTCGTCTGGAACGGTCCAATGGGAGTGTTCGAATTCCCGACGTTCGCCAAAGGTACTTTCGGGGTTGCCGAAGCGGTCGCCGCCTGCCGGGGGACGACCATTATTGGCGGTGGCGACTCTGTTGCCGCGGTAAATTTATCCGGATTGGCAGATAAAATCACACACATCTCAACCGGAGGCGGCGCTTCCTTGGAGATGTTGGAAGGTACGCTTCTGCCAGGATACGCGGTATTACAGGATAAATAACCATTTTTGGGTCTGGCAAATGAGGCGGAGCAGGCAGCTACTCCGCCTCATTATTTGCTAATTCAATCTGGTCGTGAGACGTTCTGGTGAATTGTTCAGGTTGAGAACCATTTGTGAAAAAGTGAGGAATTATGCGTATACCTCTGGTTGCCGGCAACTGGAAAATGTTCAATACGGTATCGGAAGCGAGGAATTTTGTCGCTATATTGGCGCCTGCCATTCGAGATATTAAAGGTGTGGAAAAAGTACTCTGCCCTCCTTTTGTTGATCTCCTGGCAGTCAAAGCTCTGCTGGAAGGCACAGACATCCAGCTGGGCGGGCAAAATCTGCACTGGGAACAGTCTGGTGCATATACCGGCGAAATTTCTGGACCCATGCTCGCAGAACTCTGCAGCCATGTCATTATCGGTCATTCAGAACGCCGTGCATACTTTGGAGAGACGAATGAGACGGTCAACCGCAAAGTGAACGCAGCTCTGGCGAATGGGCTGATACCCATCGTATGTGTTGGCGAAACTCTGGAAGAAAATGAAGCCGGAAAAACAGCTCAGGTTGTCTCCCAACAAATTCAGGCAGGCCTGGGAGGGATTAATTTATCCGATACGGCCAGGCTGGTCATTGCGTACGAGCCGGTGTGGGCTATTGGCACGGGGAAAGCAGCTACAGCAGAGGGGGCCAATGCAGTCATCGCTGAGGTCATTCGGCCAGCATTGGCGGCGGAATTCGGCCAGATGGCCAGCCAGGAAATTCGCGTCCTGTATGGCGGTTCCGTGAAAGCAAAGAACGCTGGCGAGTTTTTCTCGCAACCAGACATCGATGGAGGTCTGGTCGGCGGGGCATGTCTGATCGTGGACGAATTCACCCAGATTATTCAAGCAGCGGCTTGATTTAAGGGTATAAATTCTGTCAGCCTATTCCGGCATCATCTGGTTTTTGTTGCTGTTGGTTCCCTTGTTTCTCATCCAGCGGCGTTTACACTTTGAAACTCAGGCGGTCTTTTTACTGATTACCCGCCGTGGAGATGTCGCGGCGGCATTGTTCGCCCTGGTTCTATTTCCCGGGGTGTTGTTGCATGAAGCCAGCCATTATCTGGCTGCGCGCTTATTGGGAGTGCGCACCGGGCGCTTTTCTCTACTACCTGCCTCGCAGCCAAATGGACAGTTACGCCTGGGGTATGTCGAGACCGAAAAAACAGACCTGTTTCGGGATGCTTTGATAGGTGCAGCACCATTAATCACTGGTGGTATTTTTGTCGCTTTTGCCGGACTTTATCGGTTAAACCTGGGCAAAGTATGGGAATCGCTTCGTTCGTCAGATCTCCCCGTGGTTATCGATCAGCTGGCCAATATCGCCCACCAGCCGGATTTCTGGTTATGGTTCTACCTGACGGTAGCAGTCAGCAGCACAATGATGCCATCCGCAGCCGACCGGAGAGCTTGGGCGCCGTTAGCCCTCATTTTGGTAGTAACTATTCTGCTCGGGTTTTTGGCAGGTGCAGGTCCATGGTTATTTGCCAATCTTTTACCGATGATCAACCGTGGCTTTCAAGCCGTGGCAGTAATTTTGGGGTTGAGTAGTCTTTTACAGGGGGTGTTGCTTTTTCCCGCCTGGTTATTGAGAATGGCGATCAGTAACTTAACAAAATTGAAAGTAGCCTGATCCTATCCGGTTCGAAAATCTCGCTATGTTAGAATCCCGTCACACATGACTGACCAATGGTATGCCCTGCGAAGCAAACCCCGGAAGGAAGATACGGTCTGGCGGCAATTACTGAGTAAAGAATTCGAGGTCTTTTACCCTCGCGTTCGAGTGAACCCCGTTAATCCGCGGGCAAAGAAGTTCAAACCCTATTTTCCAGGATACATGTTCGTCAAAGTGAATCTGGAGGATGTCGGCCTTTCGACTTTTCAGTGGATGCCGCACACCCTGGGGTTGGTGAACTTTGGAGGCGAGCCAGCGTACGTTCCCGAATCACTGATCGCCGCAATTCGTAAGCGGGTAGAGGAAATTAACCGTGCAGGGGGAGAGTTATTCGATAAACTCAAACCGGGTGAACGGGTGGTTATTCAACATGGGCCATTCGAAGGATACGAAGCGATATTTGATGCTCGTTTGCCTGGGACAGAGCGCGTGCGGGTGTTACTGCGCTTTTTAAGCGAACGTCGAGTTCCAGTGGAGCTGGATTCGAGCCAGATCAAGCGAACAAAACGATAATATCTACAAAACGTCTCTACTTGGCGCAAAAGGTTGACGATACCACACCTGAAAGATAGAATGATGCAACCGGCATCTCGATGCCGGGTTGTATTATTTATGGGTCTTTTCGTAAATTTTGTTTGAAAACGAGTAAAATCGTTTATCTGCAAGCCAAGCCCAGGCTTCACTGCTAAGTAACAGGGAAAACGATGAAAAAAGCCTTGATCACCGGTATAACCGGACAGGATGGATCTTATCTGGCAGAATTGCTGCTCTCTCAAGGGTATGAAGTTCATGGGATCATCCGGCGCGCCTCGACTTTTAATACCCGGCGGATCGACCATATCTACCGGGATCCTAATAACGGTGAGGATGTCAAATTGTTTTTACATTATGGCGATATCACCAGTTCGGGAAGCCTGCTGGATGTAATCTACGACGTTCGCCCGGATGAAATTTATAACCTCGCTGCCCAGAGTCATGTGCGTGTCAGTTTCGATATGCCTGAATATACTGGCGATGTAACCGCCCTGGGCACTACGCGAATCCTGGAAGCAATCCGAAAAAGCGGCATACAGGCTCGCTTTTACCAGGCCTCTTCCAGCGAAATGTTTGGAAGCGCTTCTCCGCCACAAAATGAAAATACACCCTTGCAGCCCCAAAGCCCGTATGCTGCAGCCAAGGTATATTCTTACTGGATTACACGTAATTATCGTGAAGGTTATGGCATTTATGCCAGCAATGGCATCCTTTTTAATCACGAATCTCCTCGGCGTGGAGAGACCTTTGTCACCCGGAAAATCACTCGCGCAGTAGCCTCTATCATGAATGGAACCCAGCGTTACCTCTATTTAGGAAATCTGGATGCCAAGCGAGACTGGGGGTACGCCCCAGATTATGTGGCCGCGATGTGGAAGATGTTACAACTCGACGAACCAGACGATTTTGTTATCGGCACAGGGGAATCCCATTCTGTCCGCGAATTCCTGGATGAAGCCTTTGGTTATGTAAACCTGGATTGGAATGATTATGTTCGTATCAACCCACGTTATTTCCGGCCTACAGAGGTAGATTACCTGATGGCTGATGCCTCCAAAGCTCGCCAGGTCATCGGATGGGAACCGCGTATATATTTCAAAGATCTGGTGCGGATTATGGTCGACGCCGACCTTGAACTTGCTGGCCTGGATTCTCCGGGTGATGGGCGAAAATTACTAGAAAAACATCATGGCAAATGGCACCGCTGGGAATCCCAGGTTGTCAGCATGGAGAAGTGACCCCTTATGCCCGTGGCTTTGATCACCGGGGTTAATGGCCAGGATGGTTCGTACCTGGCGGAATTTTTGGTGGAAAAGGGTTATCAGGTTGTGGGGTGGGTTCCTGCTCACCAAAAGGTAACCTTCGAGAACATCGAGGCGATCCTCAATAAAATTACGCTGGTTTCAGGTGATCTCACCGATCAGGAGGGATTAAATCAGGTTGTTGAAGATTACCGACCCGATGAAGTTTACCATTTTGCATCTCCTTCCAGCCCCGCAGCATCCTGGAATTCTGTTGTCGATGTCGGTGAAGCCGCTGCGCTGGGAGTAGCACGTTTATTGGAGGCATTACGCATCTATAAACCCGACGCCAGGTTTTACCAGGCATCCTCCAGCGAGCTTTTTGGCAATCCGGTTGAAGTTCCACAAGACGAAAACACCCCCTTCCATCCACGTAACCCTTACGGTGTTTCCAAATTATATGCCCATTGGATGGTGGTTAATTACCGTGAGTTTCATCAAATGTTTACGGTTGCAGGCATTCTATATAACCACGAAAGTCCCCGGCGTGGGATGCAATTTGTGACCAGAAAAATCACGCATGAAGCCGCGCGGATAAAACTTGGCCTGTCTGACGAATTACGTCTGGGGAATCTGGATGCCCGGCGGGATTGGGGATATGCCGGCGATTATATCGACGCAATCTATCGCATGCTTCAGGCGAATACTCCTGACGATTATGTAATCGGCACCGGCGAAACCCATTCGGTTCGCGAATTTTGCGAGCTGGCCTTCAGTCACCTGGACCTGGATTATCGTGACTATGTGCGTGTGGACCCGAAATTTTACCGGCCTCTAGAAAAACAACAACTGGTCGCCAATCCGGTCAAAGCCCGCGAGCGTTTACGTTGGCGGCCAAAAACGTCGTTCGCATCGCTGGTAAAAATGATGGTTCAGGCAGATCTGGAATTGATCGCACAGGGTGAGATGTAAATATGCCTGCTATCCTGTTTGTCTGTACTGCCAATCAGATCCGCTCACCTCTGGCTGCAGCAATCTTTAAACAAATTCTGGAGAAGGAGGGGCTGGCGAATAACGTTCAGGTTGAATCGGCCGGTTCCTGGGCAGGTAGCGGAGCCCCTGTTCTTTCCGGTACATTGGCCGCTGCCCGCGCTTTGCAGGTTGACCTATCTGCGCATCGTTCACGGGCTGTGTCTGCTGAGCTTATCCACCACGCTGATCTGGTACTGACCATGGAACATCGCCAGAAAGAAGCCCTGTGTTATGAGTTTCCCAATTCCAGGGAAAAAATATTTATGTTGAGCGAAATGTCCGGGAATCAGGAAGATATTCCAGATCCAATCGGGGGAGAGATGAAGGAGTATCTGGCTGTGGCGCAACGCATCCGGGCAATGCTGCTTGCCGGGAAGGATGAGATCAAAAAGCGGGCGAATGTATCATCCGCAGAATCTGGCGGGCAAACTACCGGTCAGGAAGAATAACCCGGGGTATAGCTCACCGGAGTTCGCTGCTCCGGAGATGCTTAGCCTGGTAGTCGTGCAGTCGTCGAGCGCAGCACAAGTTCCAATCCCAACTGAATTTCTTGCGGTTCGTCTATCGGAGTTTCAATTACTTCCAGCAATAGCTCCACTGCCTTCACTCCCGATTCGAAAAGCGGTTCGCGAATAGTGGTTAATCCCAGATATTCAGCATCGCGGATATCGTTATAGCCAATGATCGAAAATGAATCCGGCACCGTGCGACCCGCCTTACGAACCGCCTCCAACACACCGATAGCCTGCGTATCCGAAGCTGCGAAAACTGCTGTCGGCGGATCTGGCAAATTTAGAAGATGTTCTCCCAATCGACGGGCTACTTCTCTGCCGAATTCGCCATGTTGAACATACTCAGCCGCAGGTTCAATGCCAGCAGCTTTGAGTGCGCTACGATAGCCTTCGTAACGATCGATGGTTGCAGTAAATTTGAAGGGATTTTCTAGATGTTCACTGACAAACCCGATTTTTGTATGTCCGAGTTGGATTAAGTGCTCGGTTGCCATCCTTCCACCGGCAAGATGATCAACAACAATGCGGTGCGCCTCAGGATGAAAGCTATCAATAAGCACCACCGGCATGCCTGCGTGTGCAAATTGTTCCAGGTCATCAGTAGTGACGCCCAGTGACATAATCAGCAGTCCATCCACGCGGGTATGGCGCTGTAAATCCTGAAAGTTTTTATCCCTTTGTCCTGGGGTTTCAACATTAAACAATACCAAATCATAATCGCTCTCTGCCAGGGCGTATTGCACCCCCTGCAAACGTTTTACGAAGGCGGGTAACGTAAAATAGGGCACGATTACACCCAGAGTCAGTGTCCGCCCGGTTGATAACCGACGAGCAATAGGATTTGGAGTGAAATTCAACAGCTCGATTGCCTGTTGCACTTTCTGGCGAGTTTCTTCGCTAACCGAGGGGCTGTTGTTCAGTACCCGTGAGACTGTTGCGATCCCAACCCCAGCTTTTTTGGCAACGTCACGTATTGTTACGGTCATTTGGTTCTCTCGCAAAAGAATTTGAAAACGAAACCATGTTAGCACAACGAATTTTGGATGTCAAGAAATCCAATAGCATCTGATTTTAAAGCAAAAAATGATTCAGTAAGCCGAAGATAATCCCGATGATCACTAACCGAGTAGCGCTGATTTTATATTTGAATAGCAAAACACCAGCTAATAATGCCAGGAGGAAGGTATAAAGATCGAAAATGGCCGATCGCCCCAGGTTCCAGGTAACCGCTGCCATTAATGCCAGCGAACCGAGGTTAACGCCGTCCAGGAACCTGGCAAGGGTAACCGATTTCCGCATGCGGGCGAGAAGCGGGATGCTGAGGGCGACAAAAATCATTGCCGGAGTAAAAATTCCAGCAGTGGCGACCAGGCTCCCTGGCAGACCAGCCAGCAGATACCCGATAAACGTCGCTGTGGTGAACAACGGGCCTGGCGTAACCTGTCCGATGGCGATTGCATCGATTAATTGTTGGTCGGTCAACCACGGAAGCCGAACCACAAATTCTGCACGCAGAAAAGCGAATAAAACATAACCGCTTCCGTACAGGATTGCGCCGATCTTGAAGAACGACAGGTACAGCGAAGTGAGACTGATGCTTACCGGTTCACTGATTTGAAACAAGTTTACCGGAATGCTAAAGACTGGCAGCCAGTACCCTATTTTCAGGCTTGCGGTGGACAGGCGCTTTCCTAACCAATAGATCAAACCACCCGCGATGAGGATGAGGATTTCGGATAGCCCGAAAAAGTAAAGCGCGACCAGTAAGAGCGCTAATAAGGCTGACCACCCGGATTGGATCGCTTTTTTCGCCAGTAACCACAATGCCTGGAGGATAAATACAATGATTACAGGTTTAATGCTCGCCAGAATCAGTTGAAGCTGAGGGGTGGTGTTATAACGCACATACACCCAGGAAAACCCTAAAACGATCAACATGGCGGGGAGGATGAAACATACCCCACCCAGTATTAGCCCACGCCATCCTCCACGCCG
>JAGUYX010000104.1 GCA_020061145.1 Anaerolineales bacterium
AGCTGACCGGGTATGAATTACCGGAAGCGTTTGATAATTCGGGGGATTCGCTGTATACCCTTTACGCTCACCTGGCGGAGCCTCCAAGCGTTTCGAGGGGAGATGAGGTTGATTGTGGAGATTTATTGGGGTATGTTGGACAGACTGGTGGAGAAAGCACCCCGTACGCATTAGCACACTTGCATGTGGAAATGCGGGTTGGTCCACCTGGCGAAAGTTTCACTGAAATAGGTTATTACGACACTCGCCTCAGCGAAGTCGCCCGCCAGAATTACCTGCGCTGGCGCATCAGTGGTGAATTCCTGCATTTCGATCCACTGATCTTGCTCACACAAACGCAGTCAGACTGAGCTAACCGACCAGCGCGATAACATAGCTCTCCCGATAATCCGTTCAAAATAGCGGCCGATTGGGTTGATGTTTTGGACTCCACCGGCTTCCAACAACCGGGTAAGGATGGGGCGTAGCTGGCGACCGTAGTGCTCCATGCACTCAACCGGATATATCCCCGGCCAGGAATAGCAGGTCAGTGCCCAGCGGCGGTGCGTGGCAGTGACACATCGGGGGAGGCGATCGTATGCAGGATCATCTGGGGGGAAGATATACTGATCCAGGTTGCCTTGCGGGATACCCTCAATTCCCTTCATCGACGTCGTTTCGGCTTCACAATCATAGGGATCCACAGAAAGATCCAGTAAAACTGCCTGCTCCGGTAACCAGGATATCCAGCTATTGGGAATAACCGGCTGAGAGGTATCCGGTCTTTGGGTGGCATCCACCAGGATATCTGTCTCGCGCAGGATCGGCTCCATCAATTTCGGAGAACATGTGGTGTCAAAATCCAGCACATGGGTGATCACCCCGGGTACACCGTTATCAAATAATCGTTGGCGTAGGGCCGGGCTGGCATACACTGCGGCTGCCTGAATTACATATGCCGCAACCGCCCCGGCTCCCAGAAGAGTCACCTGGATGGCTTCCCGGTGAGGGCTGGCGAAATCCGGGCGGATTTTCTCCAATACTCGGAAGGCGGCTTCCATGCCGTTCCAGCCCACCGCACGTAGATTTTCAACCAGGCGCCGACCACTATCGTCCTTAAGCGAATCCAGAGAAATGGCTTCTATCCCCAGGCTGCGAAGCATTTCGACTCTCTGTGGCCGGGTAGGGTAATGTAACATGGAAATCAGGCAGCTCCCCGGGCGCATCAGGCGCAGGCTGGCTTCATCGGGGCAACGCAGCACTAAAACGTAATCTTGGCGGAAAACCTGTTCTCGTCGGGCGAATTGAATATTATCGTTGCCCAGGCTGCGGTAAGCCGCTTCACTGTAACCCAGGGAAGCTCCGTAACCGTCTTCCAGGAGAATCTGTGCGCCTTTTTTCGCCAGTCTGCCGACAAAATCTGGAAGGAAAGCACGTCTTTCACCGGCTTCTGCCTGGATCCTCGGCAGGCCAATCCTGATCGGATTCTCGTTTGTCATCGGATTCCCTCATTTTTCAAACAACCTGATCGATGAAACTCCAATCCATTCGAATGGATTGTAGCAAAGAAAGTACCGGCTGCCAAACGCGGCAGGCTGCCAAACGCGGCAGGCTGCCAATCAGCGCTTGACTCTGCCCTGGGTTTTATGTTACATTAATTCTACCGACCGTTCGGTAGAATTCTATGGATAAAGATCAAATCTTGCTCGCCGCAGCACAAATATTCCGCACCAAAGGTTTTCATGCAGCCAGCATGCAGGATATTGCCGAGGCAGTCAAGCTCCAAAAAGCGAGTCTGTATTACCACGTCAGCAGTAAACAAGAAATCTTACTCGAACTGCTGGATCGGGCGTTGGATATCATTACCGAGGAAGTGGGCCGCGCGATCCAGACCTCTCCCAACCCGGCGATGGGTTTACAAAACGCCATCCGTACCTATTTACTCACGATTCTGGCTCACCAGGATTTGATCTCCGTGTTACTGTTGGAGCACCGCTCTCTGGAGCCGGAGATGCGCGCCAGGCACATCCCTCGGAGAGACCGGTTCGAGAATCTCTGGCGTGAGGTCATCAGCCAGGGCACGCAGCAGGGGTACTTTTATTGTGAAAATCCAGCGTTGGCGGCACGCGCGATATTGGGCACTCTGAACTGGACGATTACCTGGTACCGCCCGGAAGGATCGCTCTCTGCTGGTGAGATTGCCGAAGATTATGTCCGCTTATTTTTGAAAGGTTTACAGCGTGATGGGAATGAATGAGTCCCGTCAGATCCGCTCGTATAAGAGTTTATCCGGGTATGCGATTTACCAGCTTCCAATCAGGGCCTTCCCGGGGTTTGAGGTTAACGTCTTTTTGGTCCTGGCAGATGAATACCGGGTATTGATCGATACGGGCTCTGGCTTTGGTGAGGCGAATGGCGACCTTGAGAGCGGATTTACAGCTATCAGCGAGCTTCGCGGGGAGCGCCTGGGGATATCGGATCTGACGCATATCCTGATCACCCATGCCCACATCGACCACTTCGGCGGTCTGCCATATTTACGTCAGCATAGCCAGGCGGAAATTGGCGTACATGAGTTGGACGCCCGTATTTTGCGATATTATGAAGAAACCCTGGCGGTTGTCTCTCACAAGTTGGAACGTTATCTGGTCGAAACCGGTGCGGACACGTCTCTGGTCAACGAATTGCTCGATATGTACCGCCTGACCAAAGCCCTGTTCCACTCCGTACCGGTTGATTTTACCTACACCGGCCTGGGAATGCGGCTGGGACCTTTCGAGTTTTTGCATGTGCCGGGTCACACAGCCGGGCATGTGCTGATTCGGCTGGAGGATTGTGTTTTCACCGGGGACCATATCCTGGAGGATACCAGCCCGCACCAGGCGCCTGAAGCCATCACGCCAACCACCGGCCTGGAGCATTATCTGGCTTCACTCGAAGCGAGTAAAGCCTGGATCAATGGCGCAAAGCACATATTCACAGGGCATCGTGGACCGCTCCAAAATGGCGTTGGGCGGATCGAAAACATCCTTCAACTGCATCGCGATCGCCTGTCCAGGGTGCTGGAGATTTGCCAGATGCCTCATTCAATTCAGCAGATTTCAAAAGCGTTATTTGGACATGTCAACGGATATCACGTCCTGCTGGCATTAGAAGAGGCCGGCGCGCACGTCGAATACCTTTACCAGCGCGGTCTGCTGCGTGTGGATAGTTACGCTGCGCTCGAAAATTCGAATTTCCCTGTTGTTCTGCATTACCAGACAATTGAACATCCGCCTGGCGAAAACCGGGCGAATATTTTGAACTCTACCTTGGAAGGGAGGTAACGATGTATTCATTCGTACCAGACGAAGATCAAAAAATGCTGATTGAAGTTATCAACCGTTATGCAGCCAATGACCTGCGCCCCAAAGCGCGCGATGCTGACGAAGCACTCGGCTTTTCTGCACAGGTGATTCATAAAGGTTGGGAGCTGGGTGTACTGCAGGCATCCATTCCCGAAGAATATGGCGGATTTGGGGATCGTTCCGCGGTCACCGGCGTCCTGGCAATCGAAGAGATGGCTTATGGCGACCTGGCTGGTACGCTGGCTGTGATGACTCCAGGATTGTTTGCCTTGCCCATTTTGCTGGTTGGATCGGAAGAACAAAAACAAAAATACCTTCCTGAGATTGTAGAGGCAGACTGGCAACCCTACACAGCGGCATTGATCGAACCCTCCTTCGATTTTGACCCCAGGGAATTACGCCTGAAGGCAGAAGAAACTACGGATGGCTACCTGCTTTCCGGGAAAAAGATCAATGTACCCTTTGCGGATCAGGCATCCGCCATGCTGGTATATGCCAACCTGGAAGGTAAAACTCAGGGATTTATTGTCGAAGGCAGACCGGCGGGTATGGAAGTTGGTGAACCGCACAAGTTGTTGGGCATTAACGCCCTGCCGAATTTCCCGGTTACTTTCAATAACGTCTGGGTCTCCAGAGTGCAAAGGTTGGGAGGACCAGACGGCCACGCCTTCGAGCCTATATTCGCCTCTATGCACGTCGCCATGGCTGCTGCTGCGGTGGGACTTTCCCGCGCGGCGTTTGAATATGCCCGTGATTACGCCAAAGAGCGCGAAGCTTTTGGGGTCAAGATTGCTCAGAAACAGGCGATTGCCTTTATGCTGGCAGAAATGGCGACCGAAATCGAAGCTATCCGTCTGCTAACCTGGGAAGCTGCCTGGATGATTGACCATCAGAAAGAAGACGCAAACAAAGAAGCTTACCTGGCATTAACCGGCGCGACGGATATGGCAATGATGGTTACCGATCGAGCTGTGCAGATCCTGGGTGGGTATGGGTATATCCGTGAATACCCGGTTGAGATGTGGATGCGTAATGGGCGCGGTTTCCCCATGCTGAATGGCCTGCTACTGGTTTAAGCGATAAACAGGAAGGGAAAATTCAATGATCGATTTCGAAACCCCCGAACCTATTAAGAAACAACAATATGTGTTGACCACGGTTGCTGAAAATATGATGCGCCCGGTCTCACGATATTTTGATGAACACGAGCATGAGATCCCCTGGGATTATATCAATTTCATGCACATGGCAATGCGCCAGACAGGCGCCGGTTCTCTTGCACCGCGGGAAGGCAAACCCGATAAGGATAAACCTGAACGTCCAAAGATTGGCTACCAGATGCTGGCATTTATGCTGGAAATCCTCGCCTGGGGAGATGTGGGAATGTATCTGGTCACACCAGGTGGCGGGCTTGGAGCTGCAGCGGTGGAAGCGACTGGAACTCCCGAGCAGAAGCAAAAATTCCTGGCGCGCTTCCGGGATGAAAAACCGACCTTTGCTGCCATGGCCATGACCGAACCTCAGGCTGGCTCGGATACTTCCGCCATTCGTTCCACCGCGGTGCTGGATAAAGAAACCAAGGAATGGGTACTCAATGGAGAGAAGATTTTTGTCACTGCCGGTCAGAAAGCATTGGAAGAATCCAATGGCTTTGTAGTGGTTTGGGCGACGATTGATCCCAAAGCGGGTCGCGCTGGAATGCGGCCCTTCGTCGTAGAAGCCGGAACTCCCGGTGTTAAGGTCACCAAACTGGAACATAAAATGGGGATCCGCTGCAGTGATACGGCATCCATCGTACTCCAGAATGCTCGCGTCCCCTATGATCACATCCTTGGCAATCCGGAAGTGGTTGACGAGAAAACCACCAAAGGCTTTAAAGGCGCGATGGCGACCTTCGATGCCACACGCCCGCTGGTAGCTGCCACTGCGGTTGGGGTGGCACGGGCAACTGTGGAGACACTCAAACAACTTTTGGCAGAACAGGGAGTCAACATCCGCTATGGTCTGCCTCGCCAGAAATTAACCGCCATCGAGAAAGAAGTGATCGACATGGAGGTGATGTTACGTTCTGCCTGGTTGATGGTGCTTAAGGCTGTCTGGATGGCAGATAATCGCATGCACAACCCTCTGGAAGCTTCCATGGCGAAAGTGCGCTGTGGGGATGTAGTCACTAAGATTACTCAGAAAGCTGTGGAATTGATGGGTCCGTTGGGCTACAGCCGCGACCTGTTACTTGAGAAATGGTTCCGCGATGCCAAAATTAGCGATATTTATGAGGGCACCGGTCAAATCAACCGGCTGATTGTCGCCCGGAACATCCTGGGTTATCGCGGCAGCGAATTACGTTAAACCTTCGAGCGTAGCAGCTTGCCAGGAAGGAGGAAGCGAATCCTCGGATAAGGGTAAAATATAGGCTTGATAGAATCCAGCCGGCGCAGAATGAGTACATTAAATTCTTCGAATTGCGCCTGGATAATAAGCTCTTATCCCTTATTTGAGGAGGTATATGTATGAATAAACGGAAAATTGGCATTCTGACGGGCGGAGGTGATGTGCCGGGTTTAAATGTAGCCATAAAAGCGGTTGTTTCACGGGCGCAAGACCACGATATCGAAGTACTGGGGTTACGGCGCGGTTGGCTGTCGCTGGTCATGCTGGACCCGGAAAACCCGGACCTGGAAGAGTGGACCCTGCCTTTAAGTCCGAATGTTGTACGTACTATCGACCGGACTGGCGGCACATTTTTACACACCTCACGCACCAACCCGGCCAATTTGAAGCCTGAAGATATACCGGATTTTGTGAAAGAGGAAGATCGGGTGATCAACGATCGCGGCCGGGTAGACATTACCCGTCACGCGCTTAAAGTGCTCGACTTCCTCGGCCTGGATGCCATTATCCCAATCGGTGGGGATGACACACTGAGTTATGGCGCCCGGTTGCATCAGGAAGGCTACCAGGTGGTGGCGATTCCGAAAACCATGGATAACGATGTTTTCGGTACAGATTATTGCATTGGTTTTTCCACAGCTGTGACGCGCTCTGTGGACGCGATAACCTCGATGCGCACCTCGGTGGGTTCACACGAACGGATTGGCGTGGTAGAGCTGTTCGGACGCAACTCTGGAGAGACTTCGCTAATTGCCGCATATCTGGCGGACGTAGACCGGGCGATTGTCTCGGAGGTGCCGTTTGATATCGACCGGTTAATTAATTTCCTGGTGCAGGATCGGGAAAATAACCCATCCCATTATGCCATTATGACGATCTCCGAAGGAGCCAAAATGATCGGTGGGGAGATCATCCAGCGGGGTGAAGCGGATGCTTATGGGCACCAGAAACTCGGCGGGATCGGTCTGGCGGTGACCGAAGAAATCAAACGTCGCTCTGGGATAAACATCATGTACCAGCAGACGGCGTATATGATGCGATCCGGAGCCCCGGATTCACTCGATCGTATGGTCGCGCGTTCGTTCGGGATTCTGGCATTGGATCAGGTTGCCATGGGACATACCGGACGGATGGTTTCATTGCAACAGGGTATATATACGACTGTGCCTTTGGAAATGGTCATCTCTGGCAAGAAGACCCTGGATGTGACTGCGTTTTATGATGCAAAAAATTACCGGCCGAAGTTGAGAGATGTACTGGGGAAACCCATGTTCCTGTACTAAACGCGTAAATTACCTGTCTGCCGATGGGGGCGGCAGGCAGGTTGGACAGATGATAATCGTTTGGTACCAGGAAGATCACGGTTACTCCAGGCATGCCTGGTACCTTAACAACACGAAAAGCATTTTGATGGGGGAAGGAAATATACAACTTCCGGTGCGATTATTATTGGATGGAACAGGATGAAAAGGTATCTGTATATTCCGGTATTGAGCTTGATAATCCTGGCTTTAGTGGCTGGATGTAATCTGCCTGCCGTTGAAGCGGGACCTGCCCAGCAGCCCACCAGTCCGACGGTTAAGTCGACTTCAACCCAACCATTACCGGTGGTGTATACGCTAACACCCACCGCAACTTTGCCTCCAATCGCCTCGGCAATCAGTGTAACGCCAACCCCCAGTCCAACCCTTGATCCGTATGCATCCTGGACAATTGAATCCCTGAGAGCCAGGACTTATGGCGGTGGGAATTTTGAGGTCGTTGAAACCCTGGAGAATAATGGCAGCTTCACTCGCAGCCTGATCAGATATGAAAGCGACGGATTGGACATTTATGGTTTTATGAATGTGCCCCTCATCGATGGACCTCTGCCGGTGGTCATTGCCATCCATGGATATATCGAACCAGAAGTCTACAGCACACTCGATTACACCACCCGATATGCCGACGACCTGGCGCGTTACGGTTATCTGGTCATTCACCCCAATCTGCGTAATTACCCGCCATCCTCCGAGGGCGAAAATATGTTTCGGGTTGGCATGGCAGTCGACGTTCTCAACCTGATCCATATTATCCGTGAGCAGGGTGGAAAGCCCGGTATGTTGGAGAAAGCAGATCCAGAACGAATCGGGTTATGGGGACACAGCATGGGAGGGGGTATCTCAACCCGGGTGATGACTGTCGACCCGGATATCCGGGCAGTGGTGCTCTATGCCGCTATGAGCGGCGAAGAGCGAAAAAACTTCACTGCCATTCAGGAATGGTCGGATGGCGAACGGGGTTTGGAGGAGCTATCCGTACCAGAGGAAGTCCTAACTCGGATTTCACCGGAGGGCTTTTTGGAATTTGTTGAAGCAGCAGTGAGTATCCATCATGGACAGGCAGATGAGCTTGTCCCGGTAGAATGGTCTGAATTAACCTGCGATTTATTGCAGGAATTGGGAAAAACCGTGGAGTGTACCTTCTATCCTGGTTTTCCACATACCTTCTGGGGAGAGGGCGACCGGCAGTTTATGCTAAACGTGGTCAGTTTTTTCGAAAGATATTTGAAGAATAGCAGCCCGTAATCAGACAGAAAGGAGGGCATATGCAGTACCAGATACAACACGCAGCCGTGATTGGCGCAGGCACCATGGGGGCGGCAATCGCGGCGCACCTCGCCAATGCAGGTATCCCGGTGGTCCTGCTGGACATTGTCCCACGCGAATTAAGCTCCGAACAAAAAGCAGCGGGATTAACCCTGGAGGATCCACGGGTGCGTAACAGCATTGCCCAGGGTGGGCTGGACCGTGCAATCAAATCGCGCCCGGCAAGTTTTATGAGCGATGATCGAATTCAACTCGTTCAGGTGGGCAACCTGGAGGATGATTTCGAGCGCCTCAAGGATGTGGATTGGATCATCGAGGCGATCATTGAAAATCTGGAGATCAAGCGGAACCTGATGGCTCGTATAGACCAGATCCGTGCTGATAAAACGATTGTCAGCACGAACACTTCTGGAATCCCGATAGCTGCTATTCAGGAGGGATTTCCAGACGGATTCCGCCAACACTTTTTAGGGACACACTTTTTTAATCCCCCCCGCTATCTGAAATTGCTGGAGGTAATCCCCTCAACGGACACACTTCCGGCGGTAACTCAGGCGATCACCCATTTTTGTGAATACCGGCTTGGCAAAGGGGTGGTGTTGTGCAAAGACACTCCGAATTTCATCGGCAATCGTATGGCTTTTGGCAGCGGCGCATATGCCCTGGATTACATCGTACGTAATGGCTACCGGGTGGATGAAGTGGATGCAATCACCGGTCCGTTGATCGGTCGACCAAAAACGGCCACATTCCGGTTAATCGATTTAGTCGGTGTAGACGTCTGGGAGCATGTGGGCAGCAATCTCAAACAAACGCTTCCACATGATCGTCTTGTTCTTCCGTATCTTGACTCAGAGCCGGTAAACAAATTAATCCATGAGATGATCTCCCGCGGTTGGTTGGGGAATAAAACCGGTGTGGGGTTTTATAAAGGGGTGAAGGTCAATGGCGCAAAGGAATTCTGGTCGTTAAACCTGGAGACCCTGGAGCACGAACCACCTTCCAAGCCCCGATTTGAATCAGTGGGCAAGGTACGCAAGATCGAAGACCTGGGCGAACGCATGAAACAACTGCTCGATGAAGATGACCGTGCAGCCCAACTCGTTCAGGCGCTGACCTACCAAAGTTTTGCCTACGCCTCGGCGTGTATCCCCGAAATCGCCGATACGCCGAAGCCTATTGATGATGCCATGCGCTGGGGTTTTTCTCACGAAGTTGGTCCATTCGAAATGTGGGATAAACTCGGTGTGGCAGATGTCGCTGAACGTATGGATCAGGCGGGTTTCAAACCAGCAAGTTGGGTACAGGATATGCTATCCAGAGGGTATGGTTCGTTTTATGAATACGAACACGGGAGGATTGTAGGAGTATACAATCCCTTGCGGCAAGCCTATGAGCGGGTGCGCCCTATCCCTAACCTGATATCACTTGTCGAGAATAAGGCAACCGGCAATATTCTGCGGCAGAATCCCGGAGCAACACTGGTTGATCTGGGAGATGGTGTAGTGTGCGTGGAATTTCACACCAAATTTAACGTCCTTGACGCAGATATTTTCAATCTGATCGAAGAATCGTTGGATCTGGTGGAAAAAGGTCCCTATGCAGGGGTAGTCATCGGGAACGAAGCAGAAAATTTCAGCGCGGGTGCAAATCTGGGTATGGTGCTGCTTGCGTCTCACATGGGTATGTGGGATCAACTTGAAGGAGCGATCCTTCAAATGCAAAAAATGAACATGCGCATACGCTATTTCCCCAAGCCGGTGGTCACTGCACCTGCGGGGCTTACCCTCGGCGGCGGCGCAGAAGTGATGATGCATGGTTGCCGGATAGTGGCTTCTGCGGAGTTGTATACGGGTCTGGTGGAAGTGGGCGTGGGGTTGATCCCTGCTGGGGGAGGCACGAAGGAGATGTTACGTCGAATTCTCAATCCGCCCATGCGTACGGCCAACACGGAGCCCCTGCCATATTTACAGCGCATTTTCGAACAGGTCGGAATGGCGAAAGTCGCCACCAGCGCCTACGAAGCACGCCAATTGGGGATGCTTACCGATTGCGATCGGGTAGTGATGAATCGCTTTTTCCTGCTGGCTGAAGCGAAAAAGGAAGTTTTGCGCCTGGCGGAAAATGGATACCAGGCGCCTGTTCCGGAGAAGATCTATGCCGCCGGTAGAGATGCCCTGGCAGCGCTAAGAGTCGGATTGTTCATGTACCGGGAAGCTAACCAGATTAGCGATTACGATCGATTGATTGGCGAAAGATTGGCGTATGTCATGACTGGAGGTGAATTGAGCCTGCCGCAATGGGTCAGCGAGCAATATTTCCTCGATTTGGAACGCCAGGTATTTTTGGAATTGTGCGGAAATGAAAAAACCCAGGCACGGATGAAACATATGCTGGATACCGGGAAGCCATTGCGTAATTGATCTGCCGGAAAGAGGAGAGAGACCATGAACAACAATTTTGCAGAACGTGATCCAGTGATTGTCGCCGCGGTGCGCACAGCTGTCGGAAAAGCGAAAAAAGGCAGCCTGGTTAGTGTACGACCGGAGGAGATGGGTGCCGCAGTTGTAAAAGCACTGCTCGAACGTGCGCCTGGCCTGAACCCGGTTGAAATCGAGGATGTGGTGTTGGGGTGTGCATTTCCCGAAGGCCAGCAGGGGATGAACATGGCCAGGATGGTGAGTTTACAGGCAGGACTGCCCGTCTCTGTTCCAGGTGAAACCATCAATCGTTTCTGCTCTTCTGGATTGCAGAGCATCGCACATATCGCCTATGGAATCATGTCGGGGCAGTGGCAGGTAGGGGTTGCCGGCGGGGTCGAATCCATGAGTATGGTGCCGATGACGGGTTTTAAGTTTGCTCCGTCACCGCTAATTGCTCTGGAAGCGCCGCACTATTTTACCAGTATGGGATTGACTGCCGAAAATGTGGCGGAAAAATATGGAATCAGCCGGCAGGCGCAGGATGAATTTGCTTTACGCAGTAACCAGCAGGCTAGCCGGGCTGTGGGTAATGGCCTGTTCGATCCGGAAATTGTGCCCCTGGAGGTTGTGGTCAATCAATTGGGAGAGGATGGTAAACCCACTATAAAACAGGAAATTTTCAGCCGGGATGAAGGACCGCGAGGAGATTCCACCCTGGAAGCGCTGGCAAAGTTAAGACCTGCCTTCAAGGAAGGTGGCACGGTTACTGCCGGAAATTCCTCGCAGATGTCAGACGGGGCAGCGGCAGTGCTGTTAATGTCCCGGGCGAAAGCGCAAGCCCTGGGTTTACAACCCCTGGCGCGCTTTGTGGGTTTTGCGGTTGCCGGTGTTCCCCCCGAGTTGATGGGTATTGGACCGGTAGAAGCCATTCCGAAAGCTCTGAAAAAAACCGGTTTATCCCTGAGCGATATGGATTTGATCGAGTTGAATGAAGCCTTTGCCGCTCAGTCGCTGGCGGTGATTCGTGAGCTAAACCTGAACCCTGATATTGTCAATGTCAACGGTGGGGCGATTGCCCTGGGACATCCATTAGGGTGTACTGGCGCCAAGCTGACCACTCAACTGGTGTACGAGATGAAACGCCGGAACGCTCATTATGGGATGGTCACCATGTGTATTGGCGGCGGAATGGGCGCGGCGGGTATTTTTGAAAATCTAAATTGAACCGGAGGATGTAATGAGTGAAGTTACCATTGAGAAATTGATGTCCAGGATGCCTGAGGCCTTTCTACCGGAGAAAGCCAGCGGTGTGGATGCTGTGGTGCAGTACCACCTGACCGGTGAAGAAGCCAGCGATTGGATTGTAACTATCCGGGATGGGAAATGTATGGTGGAAAAGGGGACCATTGAAAACCCCAAATTGACCCTGACCGCAGATTCACAGGATTATAAAGACGTTATCCTCGGAAAAATCAACGGGATGAGCGCCTTTATGGACGGAAAATTGCGCCTGGCAGGCGATCTGAACCTGGCGATGAAGCTGACTTCCTTCTTCAAAATGAACTGAGGCGACTGAAAAGGGCGCGGCGATGTTCAACCGCGCCCTCCCTGCCTCCTAAATTATCAGTAAATCTGCTTATTGGCGATACTCAACCGGCACGACCCGGTTTTCGATCTCATGTTTCAATGCCTGAATAATCTCCTGCAGGCGCGGAACAGTCTGATCCAGTGGAATGTGTTCAAGTGCGCCGGTTTTCCGGTATTTTAATTCCACCCCGCCATTTTTTAATGATCTGGCGCTGAGGGTGACCCGTAAAGGGATACCGATCAGGTCCGCATCGGCAAACTTGACGCCGGCGCTTTCTACCCGGTCGTCATACAGGGTTTCCACACCCGCCTGAGTCAATCCCTTGTAGAGCAGATCTGCCTGCTGGCGAATTTCGGTGTTCTGGCGGGATTCGAGCAAGATCAAATGGATATCAAAGGGGGCGACGGTGACCGGCAAACATAAGCCCTGTGAATCAAAATGAATTTCTGCGATGGCGCCTAGCAGGCGGCCCATGCCAATGCCATAGGAACTCATCAGGATTGGCCGGTTTTCGCCATGTGCATCCTGGTAAGTGCACTCGAAAGGGAGGGAATATTGATTGCCCAGGGCAAAGGTATTGGCAAGTTCGATCGCTCGCTCAGCTTTCAGCGGAGATTGACACACGGAACAAGCATCGCCTGCCTGGGCAGCGGATATATCGGCGATCAGGTCGGCTTCAAAATCCCTTTCATAATTAACGTTTTGGTAGTGATAACCAACGAGATTGGCGCCGGCGACCAGATTATGTTCCTGGGGGATCAGATCGTCGATCACCACCAGCACGTTTTTTAATCCTATTGGGGAAGCGTAACCGGCAACTGCCCCTGTTTGTTCGATTTCCTCTTCTGTCGCCGGACGTAGTTTGCTGGCTTTGAGCAGGTTGGCAAGTTTGGTTTCGTTCACTTCCTGGTCGCCGCGCACAACAGCAAATACAAAGCGATCTGCTTCCACAGTTCCATTTGGTGTGGCGATATAAAAAACAGCCTTTGCAGTCTTCCACACCGGCACCTTCAGGTAGGAAGCCAGATCTTCAATCGTTTTACATTCCGGAGTGGCAACTTTAAGGATGGGTTTCACGGGTTCAGTGGAGCGCGCTATTTTGGTAAATTTTGCGATTTGCCGGTTAGCTGCATACCCACAGTGATCGCAGGTCAGGATGGTATCTTCACCCACCGGGGATAACAACATAAACTCATGGGCGAATTGACCTCCCATCATGCCGGTATCAGCTTTAACGGCCATAACCTCCAGGCCACAACGGTGGAAAATATTAAAATACGCCTGGTAATGCTGGCGATATTGCTGGTAAAGCTCGTCCCACGACGAAGCCAGACCGTAACTATCATGCATGGTAAATTCTCGGGCACGGATTAACCCACCGCGTGGGCGGACATCGTCACGCCATTTGGTTTGGAAATGAAATATGATTGCCGGTAGTTGGCGATAGGAGGAAATCAATTTGCGTACCAGGTCGGCCACCACTTCTTCATGGGTCATCGCCAACACCATTTCCCGTCCATAACGGTCGATGAAACGCACCAGCTCCTGATCGATATTGAACCAGCGCCCGGATTCTTTCCACAAGTCCGCCGGGTTGGCGACCGGCATCAGAATTTCTTGTCCTCCAATGGCGGTAATTTCCTGGCGAACGAGGGTCTCGATTTTTTTCAGGCTGCGAAAAGCGAGCGGCAGTAAACTGTAAACACCCGCGGCTAGCTGGCGAATGTAACCTGCTCGCAGCAGGAATCGGTGTCCTGGAAACTGGACGTCTGCCGGGGTTTCGTGTAACGTGGTTGTGAACAGGTTTGAATAACGCATTTACTCACCCCCTGGCAAGAAAACTACCTCAACAGGATCCCCAGGCTTAGCTCCGACATGTCTGGCAGCATTGCCATTGACTTCCGAAATAATCAGGTAATCCGTACTACCTAACAAGGCCATCAACGAGCCAGCCGGCAGTTCACCAAATGTCCGGTATAACCCTTTGATTTCGTAATCGTTCAGGCGCACCAGCAATTTTTCTACGCCATTCAAGTGCTGTTTCCGGATGGTTGTAGAAATATTTCCAAAATGATCCACATGGATCACCTCGCCGGTCAGGCCAGTTTCGGTACGCTGCGGTTCTACAGGAGACAGGATCACTGGATCTGAGATGAGGCTCCCCAGGTCTCTAAGCGGAATTCCCTTCGACAAAAAAGCTGCGCACGGAGCAAAGATATCCCGCCCGTGAAATACGTTGGATACATTGGTTAACCAGTACCCAGGCTGGTCAAGGTGGACGATTTCAATCTCTGTCTGGTTTTCCCGCGCCTCAGAGAGAAGTGGAGTGAGAATGCCGTTATCCGGCAAAATAAAATAATATTGGCCAACTTTCGCCCCGATTGGTCTGCGGCTGGTACCTACACCTGGGTCAACAACCACCAGGAAAATCGTGCCTGCCGGGAAATAAACACAGGTGCGGGATAAGATCAGGGCGGCTTCGCGCACATTTTGAGGGGTGATGCCGTGACTGAGATCAATCAGCCTGGCATCTGGGTTAATCCCGGCAATCACCCCTTTCATTACCCCCACATTACCGTCTTTGGTGCCAAAATCGGTCATTAACGCGATGATCGACATGAATTCTTCTTGCTCCTCCTCGTCGCATCAGCCTTCTGGAACCAGCCATAAATACTGGTAAGGGGCTAAGTATAGCTCGATTTTCCCGTTGTTATTCGCATAGTTATTCCCTGACAGGCAATCCATCCATAGATTCGTATCCGGCAAATTATATTTTGCTGTTTGTATCTCACACTGTACGGGCACCGCGGAAATATTGATCAACGCTAACAAATTTGAACCAGATTCTTCATGGAATCTATAAAGAGCAAAGATCCTGCGGTCAGTATTGAGAATACGTTGGGTGGCATAGGGGTTCAGGGCTTTTTGCTTCTGGCGAGTATACAACAAATCCAGATAGGAATGCAATATCCGGTATTCCCGGCTATTATCGTTATCCAGGCGTGAGTAAATATCTGGCAACTCGAATTTCTGACGATTGATCGAACGTTGTCGCCCGGTTTCTTCCACACACGCTAGACAATTACGTGAGCCAAACAGGCTGTGGATGTAGATACCGGGAACGCCTGCCAGAGAGAGCATTAACGCCTGGCTGGCGAGGAATCGTCTGGGATCTACTTCCGGATCAGGAGCAGAAGGATTATTCAACCAATCATATAGTGTGATATTAAGCTCGTAGGGAGACTTGCTGCCATCCGGGTTAGTTTTGTAGGATACAAAACCCTGGTGTTCCAGGGTGACTTTCACCAAAGCTTCAATTTCATCCCCGGATAATATCCCTTCCGCCGGACGTACGCCAATTCCATCATGCGAGGCGATGAAATTAAAAAATAGCGCCTCAGGGTAAGGAGTGGATAATGAGTTAATCCAGTTTGCCAGTTTTTCTACGTCGCCTGTCCTGAAGGTATGCAAAACCAGTGGAGCCAGAGAAAACTGATACACAAGCTGGGCTTCATCTCCCCGGTAAAGCGTCCCGGCAGGCGTTTCCAATTTAATGGGCGAACCAAAATAACTGATATTCTCTTGATGGGGTACATTCGTCTCAGTAATCAAAACGACCCCTGGAGCTATCGCATCCAGAATTGCGCGAATGAGTTTGACAAAGAAATGGGTTTCCGGTAGATGAATACAACTGGTACCGATAGTTTTCCAGAGATAAGCAATGGCATCCAGCCGGATGATCTCCGCGCCTGCAGAAACGTATTCCAGCAATATCTGGATCATCTTTAAGGCAACTTCCGGGTTGGCAAAGTTAAGATCGATCTGATCATCGCTGAATGTCGTCCAGACCCATTTTTCTCTATTATTCGCCTTATAACGGGTCAGCAAGGGTAAGGCACGTGGGCGCACCACAGAAGAGAGATCGACATCCGGCTCTACAGTGATAAAAAAATCCTGGTAGGCCGGGTTGCCGGCAAGGTATTGTTCAAACCATTCACTCTGCCTCGAAACGTGGTTCAATACGTAATCGAACATCAGGTGATATTTTTGACCCAGCTTGCCAATTAAAGACCAATCACCCAATTGAGGATCGACCCGTGTGTAATCGATCACAGAAAAACCATCATCGGATGAATATGGAAAAAAGGGAAGAATGTGGACGGTGTTGATCGCCTCACCGATAGATCGGTTCAGAAATTCCCCCAGGCAATCCAGAGGCGCACGTCCCTTTTCCTGAAACTGATCCCCATACGTGATCAAGATAGAGTGCTTTTCGGTGAATTCTAAAGTTCGCTTCAGCAATTCGGGATGTCGATGAGCGAAGTCATCCAGGAGCTTGGTCAGCTTATCCCAGGTATTTTTAGCCAGTTCTGGTCCATATAGAAATTCGAGGTGGTGAAGGATACGCTGCGTGACATTCTGATCCATCAATGTTTCGCCTCCGGACAGGAGATGGTCAATGATTCAAAGTAGGTGTTAGGAAGTTGGATGCTGCGAACAATGTCTGGGGGTAAATTCTGGATGCGCATCTTGATTAAGGCAATCGGGATACGATGGGTAACCAGACCAACCGATCCTAGCGGGTGCCGGCAGCTAATATCGTCCAGTGCAGTGTTTACCCGCGACTGGACCTGGGAAAGATGTTCCCCACCCGGTGGTGTGGTATGCCATGGGTCCGTCTCCCATTGGTGAAATAAATCCGGATAAAGCGACTGAATTTCAGTACGTAAATGGGTTTGCCAATCACCCTGGTGAATTTCTGCCAGTCGAGGCTCGATACGGACTTCGATGTTGAGTTTTTTAGCCAGAATCTCTGCGGTCTGGTACGCGCGTTTTAAGGGGCTGGAATAGATGACTTCCAGGGTGTGGTCATAAAGCGCCTCGGCCAACTCGTATGCCTGTTGAATGCCCCGATCATTCAAGGGTGGATCTGCCTGCCCTTGATATCTACCCTCCACGTTCCATTCGGTTTCTCCATGACGAATGATCAGCACTTCGGTCATAAAACCTCCGTTTCCCGATCATCCGCTTCGTTCGTATGCTGCTTGACGCGTTGGTTCAATCCGAACTTTTCCCGGTATTCGGGCAGAGTGATCATTGGTGGTCTTTCGTGCTCGATCAATTCTTCGGTTTCCAGGTAGAAGCGCCGCGGAGAATATCTGGGCAGGTTCATGGTACGGTTGGAATCTTCCAATAATTGCAGGTTGAACCTGCGCTCCAGCCGCTTCATAAAAACCTGAATGATGGTGAACGACATCTTTGAGAGGGAAGGCAGTGGCTGATTGTGATGGACGCGTTCCAGCAGGTCGGATTGAGCAATTGCCTGCAATCCATACTGATCGAGGATATCCAGCAACAGTCCGGTTTCGACACCGTAACCCGTGAAAAAGGCCAACTTTTCCAACACTGTTCGCCGCCCCGCATATTCCCCTGAGAGGGGTTGGATAATCCCGGAAAGCTCCGGGTAGAACAGGTTGATCAAAGGCCGGGCGGTCAATTCAGTTACTCTGCCGCCCCCACCTGCCACGATTTTGTCGCCCTGGCGCAATGGACGACGATAAAATCCTTTCACGTATTGAATCCTCGGTGTACGTAATAGCGGGCCAAGAATACCATAGACAAAACGCGGGTGTATATTCCGAATATCGGTGTCGATCCAGGCAATAATGTCGCCATTCAACACGAAAAGAGATTTCCACAAAGCCTCTCCTTTGCCATGAAATGTGCCATATTGGGGCAGGATTTCTTGATGGACGTAGACTGGAATCCCCAGATCCTCGGCAATTTCACGTGTATAGTCTGTAGAACCTGAATCAATCAACACAATCTCATCCAACAGAGGAAAGCGGTCCATCAAGTGTTCTTTGACGGCGCCAATCACGTTCCCTACCGTTTCCGCTTCGTTCAGGGCGGGCAATCCCAGGCTGATGCGAATTCCCTGGCTCTCTTTGAGATTCAGCATGGCTTCCAGATTGGCGAACTCCCGACTATGGAAAGTGTTTTCCGCAAACCACCGATCTACCACAAAGGCGATCGGGCGATCCCGATTACGTTGCTTGATGCGAATGCCAGCGAGGGCTTCATCCGTACGGAGGGCATGTTCCTTTACCAGGATCAACGAGGCATCCATCTCCTTTTCGATGCGGTTGATGAATTCATTTCGCCAGGTCTGCCGATCAAAGGGTTCGGGCGCACCCATTACCACCACATCATGGTTGGCCGCTTCCTCAAGAATGGATTCAAGCACATTTCCTACCATGGTGATCGTGCGGTTGATTTGGGGAACTTCGTGTAAAGTTTTGCTCAGTTCATTCACGGCACGAACTTCTGTTTCTCGCGGGGCGTCCTGGCTAATGTGTAACAGAGTGATTTGCGCAGCAGGGTTCAATTCAGCCAGCGCTTTGGCGGTGCGTAATGCCAGGGTCGCTTCAGGGCCACCCCGCACCGGCACGAGATAACGCCGATATTTTTGCCATCCATCCGATGCGCTGAAGTCCCTTTCAGGATGAACCAGGATGACATCGCAGGGCGGCGATAACAGACGCCGATCAAAGACATCGGCAATGACTGTATCTTGCATTCCTTCAGATTGCCAACCCAGGATCAGCAGGTCGATATTCTCCTGTTCGACTGCCTCCCAGATACCTTCCCAGATTTCTGTAGTGACCCGAACGATGGTTTGAATCTCCGGAATATCGTATCCATGATCGATCAGATACTGATTTAGTTCCTGGCGTGATCGACTGACATTGATCGCTTCTTCACTGAGCCTATCCAGATCTGAAACGATCACGAAATTCATCACTACCAGGTTGGCCTGCCGGCTGCGCGCCAGGGCTTGAGCCAGGGGTAACAGGATCTCGGCTTCTTCGATATTACTTAAAGGTAATAGAAGTCGTTGAATGTCAGCGTCCAAAGAAATTCGTATTCGGCTTTTATGCTTTTGCATCTAACTGCACTTTCGTAATTAGCGGTAAGATTTTCTCATCAAAAATCGCCTGCCAGGTAAATTGCTGGAGCACCCGCTTGCGTAGCTGATATTCCCGATTAACCGCAAGGTATGTTGATAAATCTGCAGCCACCTGTTCAGGCGATCCATTCTTCACAGAAAAAAATTTGGCATATTCACCGGCGCTTTCACGTGCTGGGGGAATATCAGCGACAAAAACCGGCATCCGTGCCAATCCAGCTTCTAATACTGGAATACCAAAACCTTCCCGTTTACTGGGAAAGAATAACACATCAGCCAGCCGGTAAAATTCTGCAATTTCGTCGTCCGTAAGCAGCATGGGTGCTTGATCGCCCTGCTCGTAAATAAAAACCGCCCGATCTTGCAAATTCAGCTCTGCTCTCAAGGCAAGTAACTCGTTCAGATATTCCTGGTTCGCCGGGTTATGCGGGCCAGGCGGTCCGGTAACCAATAACTTCGCCTGGGGATGATCCCGGGTCAATTCTGCCAGCAGATGCAGGGCAAACTCGATATTTTTCCGGCGGGTGATGCGAGCCGGCAGCAGCAGGATTGGAGCCGCAGAGAATAAATCGAGACGCCGGGCGATTTGCTCTACCCGAGGTGACAACTGCAGAAATCCCGGGGCATCCACACCCGGGGTGATCACCGAAATTTGTTCTTCGGGTAGCCGCAACAATTCAGCCAGCATTTTTTGCCTGTCCTGGGAAACTACCACATACCGGGTTGATTCCCATACGGTGGATAACAAATCCCATGGGTAGCCTGGATGCAGGTCGGGCAGATACAGCCGGTCTTGCCAGGCAAAATCATGACACCAGGCAATCAACGGTTTTCCCTGGCGGGCATATTGGTGTAGGGCGGCAGTAAAAGGCAGATTTTTATGCAGCGTTATGGCATTATGGACAATCACCGGTAAACCTGACGTGAAAAAGGGAGATAAAGCCTGATAAATTTCGTCACGTAGTTGAAAAAATTCCGGAGACACTTCCCCATTTTTTAATTGTTTACCGATCTCCAAATTTCGTGGATAACGGGAATTCAGTTGGGGTAGGTGACGAAATTTTACTCCCTCCACAAAATTACCCCCTTTACCGGCAATTACCTGGACCTGAAATCCATGCTCCAGGAACATTTTCGTATGGTGGTAGATGGTGCTTTCGACACCTCCAATCACTGGCGGGGCTGCATAATGCAAAATTGTGATCTGATCTGAAGACATGGAAGCCTCTGCATAACTAAGCGGACACCCGGATTTCCCCCTGCTATTTTTAGCGGTTTAGGCTAAAAATTTGCCAGAACTTCATGAAGTTTCTGCTGCAACACCTCCAGGGAGAAATGATCCCGGGCGATTTCGTAATTCTTTTTCACCATCCTTTCGACTTCAGCTGGCTCATGCAGCAATCGCCGGGTAAGATCGATCGCGTTCTGGTCCACAAAACCGTCTATCGTGATAAATTCAAACCCTAACGGTTCAATATCGGCGACAAATACCGGGTAACGATTAACCAACATTAAACGCTGGAAATAGATACCCTCGAGAAGTGCATTTCCAAATCCCTCGTAGCTGCTGGGAAAAGTGACCAGATCTGCATGTGGATAGGCATCCCAAAGCGAGTAGATCTTGTGACCATTCATACTTGATCTTTCTTCACCTATAATGTGATCGATCAGCTGCACCTGCACCCCCATCACACTGGCTTCCCGTTTCAGCCATAACCAGTAATCCAGACCTTCATCATCGGCACGATGGGAGATAAATACGCGGGCATTGGGAAGCTCTAACCGGGCAACCAGCTCGATCGCCAACTCTATACTTTTGCGCCGGATCACCCGGGTTGGTTGGAGGACGAAAGTTTCCTCGTCCGAAAGCCCCAATGAGGTGCGAAAGTCGCGGCTGTAGTCATCTACAGGTAATGGCGGGGTGGCAAAATCATATACATTTGGGATGACGATCGAGTCGATGCCGCGTCTGGCTTTCAGGCGGTGCTGAGCAATACTGTTGATCGTGATATGCTGGATGGAAGGAAGTTTGGCAGGAAAGGTGGTATCCAGAAGATCCAGAATACGGTTTGTCTGGTAACGCTGGCGCTCCCAAAAAAAATCATGATGGTGCGCGATCGTATTGATCCCCAGTTCTGCGATCAATCCGGTGAGACATACCCCGAGAGGCAAATTCATCGGGATAGTCAGGGCATTCTGCACCACAATCAAATCCAGCTTGTTGGCGCGGATAAAGTTTCGCAGTGGGGCGCGCAACTCGTCCGCGTAGGTATAGATATCGTCGACCAGGCGGGTGGTATCCCCATCTGACTTCTCATCAAAAGCTTCTCTGGTCAACATCTGGATGGATTGGTCTGCAAAGTGGAGTTTGGGTATCAGAGTGCCGCCACTGGCATATCCGCCTAATTCGCCGGCGCAATAAAACATTTCATGACCCATACGTTTTAATACATTTGCCCACTTCTCGACTTCCAATGACACACCATCTGTCCCCTTCAATCTGGTGGATATAAACCCAATTCGCATAAGAATTCACCTGGATAACAGAATAATTTCAAGCAGGCTGAATAAGCGAAGCCTGGTCAATAACAGGGCTGTTTACCGCGGTGGATACAGGATAGGCGAGCATTTTTTCCGCCGGGTAAGGTTTGAGCAAAGGAGTCAGATAGTTTGCGGGTACTTCTCCCGGAGTAAGCCAGGTGCGCAAAGCGTCTTCACCGTCCAGGATAACCGGCATCCGGTTGTGGATATTGCTTACCAGGGTATTGGGTTCGGTTGTAAGAATGGTACAGGAAAGCACTTCGGAGCCATCCGGGCTGAACCACCTTTCCCACAATCCTGCAAACGCAAACGGCTTTTTTCCCACCAGGTGGATAAAATATGGGGTTTTTTGCGCTCCCCCCGGAGCTTTTTTCCATTCGTAAAACCCATCTGCCAGCACCAGACAACGGCGGTAGCGAAATGCGCTACGAAAGGACGGTTTTTCTGCCAGAGTTTCCGCACGCGCGTTGATCAACCGGGATCCGATTTTTGGATCTTTCGACCAGGAAGGGATTAATCCCCAGATAAAATAATCCAGCCTGTTTTTTCCATCGTTAGGTACAACGGCTACCGGTTGTGTGGGGGCGACATTATAGCGGGGCTGTAGTTTTCCCTCCGGTATATTAATCCAGGGAAATTGTTCCTGTAATTCTGATGCATCTACCGTGAGCGTAAATCGTCCACACATTAGTTAAGTTCCTGAAGCGATCATTCTTTTCCAGAAGCCTGGCGTTTAAATATGGCAACCTGGTAATTATCTTTGCGACGCTCGACGATATTCACCAGCTCCCAACCTTGCTCCCCAAGATCCCGTAATGCCTGGTCAAATTCCCAATAGGCTTCGGTTTTATCCCAATCTGTGCGTGGTTCACCATCTTCAAATTTTACCGCGCCGAGCGTCGGCCCCCAAATCTTGAAACCCAGGGAGACATGGTATGGTGAAAATACCAGTGTTTTATATTCCCAGCGGGAATTACCGGGCATACAAACCTCCAGAGCAACTTTATGTGTGATTATATACCAAAGCAGGAAATGGGAAAAACGCGCTCGACTCAGCCACCGCTAAATTTGATTTTGTAGCCTTGCTTTTGCAAATAAACGGCAATCTTTTCTCGAAAATCGCCCTGAATCTCGATGGTTTGTAGTTTTACTGTCCCACCAGTGCCGCATACTTTTTTCAGTGATTTTGCGAGATGTTTGATATCTTGCTCGCTCAAGATAATGTTTGAGATCGTTGTGACGGTTTTCCCGCCCCGCCCTTTTACCTCGCGGCGGATAGTAAGGGTTTGTCGTGGTGGAGGTAAGCTGATTTTCTGCTGGCATACACAGGGGTTTTTACCACACCTGGGGCAAACCGGGTTTTCCTCCCAGGTGGAAGAGTACACGATCGGACGTTCATCGCGCTGCATTCGAATTTCCTCGCTTATCCAACCATTCCAGCAGCAGGTCAGGTTCCCAGGTATTGAGCACATGTTGTGGTTCGACCCAACCGCGCCTGGCAGTACTGATCCCGAAGGTAATCAGGTCAAGCTGATCTGGCGCGTGTGCATCGGTATTAATTGTCAGTGGTATGCCTAACTCAATGGCGCGCCGGGCATAGATATCCTCGAGATCCAATCGTTTGGGGTGCGCGTTGATTTCCAGAGCCACACCGGTTTGAGCCGCTGCCTGTAAAATGGCTTCCATATCGAGGTCTGCGCCTTCGCGTTCCGGAATCAGGCGCCCGGTGGGATGCCCGATAATATCCACATGGGGATTGTGGATGGCATTTAATACACGCTGAGTGACCTGTTGGCGAGGCTGGCGCAAACTGATATGCAGAGATGCGATGACCAGATCCAGGGTTGCCAATATCTCGTCGGGATAATCCAGACTCCCATCTGCCTTAATTTCCACTTCAATACCTTGCAGGATTTTGATCTGGGAGCCATATTTCTGCTGCAAGCGATCAATTTCTTCTTTCTGGCGGGGCAGTGCATCAGGCGGAATTCCCTGGACGATACCCAGACTATGGGAGTGATCTGTCAGGGCAATCACCCGGTAACCACGCTCAATGGCAGCTTTGACCATATCTTCGATCGGGACTTTACCATCGCTCCAGGTAGAGTGGGTGTGTAGTTCAGAAACCCATTGGTCCAAATCGAGACGGAGCGGCAATTTATTCAGTTGCGCTGCCTGTATTTCGCCACGATCTTCACGCAACTCCGGAGGAATCCAGGGCAATCCGAGGGCTGCATATACCTGTTCTTCGTTCGCACACAGGATTTCCTCCCCATTTTCACGTGTCAAAGCATGTTCAGATAGCGATAAACCTTTGGAGAGCGCGATTTCACGCATTCGAACGTTATGTTCTTTGGAACCCGTGGCATACTGTAAGGCTGTTCCAAAACGCTGCGGAGGATGCACCCAGAGTTGGGCGCGCATACCATTGGAAAACTCCACGCTGGATTTTGTCGGTCCCTGGCCCAATATCCTCTCCACTCCCGGGTACTTAACAAAATAATTCATAACCGTGGTCGAATCTTCGGCGGCGACCAGCAGATCAAGATCTCCAACAGTGATTTTTCGCCGGCGCAAGCTACCGGCAGGTTCGGCAGCCACCACCCCTGGCAGAGCGCGCAGGTCAGCGAGAATTTGGTCTGCAAAAGGGAGGGCATCACCCAACGGAGTGCGACCGGTCCGGCGTTTGAGCGAAGCGATCCCTGCCAGCACCTTGGCTTCGGACTTTTCTCCCATCCCGGGTAGCTGGCGCAGTTTGCCCTGTTGAGCAGCCGCCTCCAGCTCTTCCAGGTTGGTAATCCCTAATTCCTTCCAAACCAGGGCAACTTTTTTCGGTCCGAGATCTGGCACCTGTAACAAATCAACCAGACTGCGGGGTACTTCCTGTTGAAGCCGTTCGAGATACTGCAATCGACCGCTCTCCACCAGCTCCTCGATTTTTTCCGCAATTGCCTTACCGATTCCGGGAATAGCCGTCAGATTCTCGCCTTGCTGCAATAAATTGGCTGCCTGCTGACTCATGGAAGCCAGAGTTTCGGCTGCGCGGCGGTAAGCGCGTGTTTTGAAGACAACCTCTCCCTTGATTTCGAGTAAATCCGCAATCAGAGTAAAATTTTCAGCAAGTTTTCGATTATCCATAGCCTACCCAGCCTGCTCGGTTACTGTGGATTGAGTCAAGGTAAATACGGTAATTTCCGGTGGGCAATCAAACCGAAACGGAATGGTGGCGGTTCCGGTCCCTTTGCTGGTGTAATGATACATGCCATTGATCCGGTATAAACCACGCGGATACTTTCGCCCCAGGGGCGGCAGGACAGGCGCTCCAATTAAGGGTAAAACAATTTGCCCACCATGACTGTGACCGGACAATTCCAGGGCAAATTTTCCTGTGGCGGCTGCCAGGTCGGCAAAGTCTGGCACATGCACCAGCAGAATGGCGGGGATATTATCCGATAGTTGATCCATCAGTTTAGATAAATCATCTCTGGCATTATACACATCATCCAGACCGGCGATTTTGAGGACTTGACCATTTTTTTTGATGGCGTGCACCTGGTTACGTAAAACTATGATCTGGCATCGTTCCAGAACCTGGAGCACCTGCTCTTCCCCCGCCCAGTAATCATGATTGCCAAGTACCGCCAATACGCCATCAGGGGCGGAAAGATGTTTCAAACAACGTTCCAATGCACCGGTGACGCCATCAAACATGTGGGTCACGAAATCTCCGGTGATGACGATCGCATCAGCGGATTGGGCATGTGCCATTTCCACAATTCCCTGCAACCTTTTTTCATTCATCCACGTGCCCAGGTGAATATCGCTGATTTGTAAAATTCGATATCCCACGAACTCTGACGGCAATGCCGGGTATGGTATGGACAGATGGTTTATTTCAAAGCCGTCCTGGCGAAAAACACCATCATCGAAAACTGAAAGGAAACGATTTGACAGCCCCCGCACAAATTTTCCGATGGTATGCATCAGGGGATTGTGATACAGGTAGATATTGGGGCGGGGTAAGTCTTTCGGTTTTGGGTCAGATTTCGACATGCCTATAAGTTTACTGTACTTTTATCTCAGGAAACCTGTTTTGAGCCTCGTAAATTACCGGCCCATGCCCCACACAGACGATGCGTGCATTCAATGTTGCCTGTCTGGCGACGGATTCCAGGGCCAGGTTTTCATCCCAGGTATTGAATCCCCGCGAAGGGGTAAGTTTGTCTCCATCAGAGCGCATGGCATCTCCCGCAAATAATATACCCTGAGTGGGACAATAATAAGACAGGTGACCGGGTGTATGGCCTGGTGAAGAAATCACCCGCAATCCCCCCAGGAAGGGAAGGGTCTGCCCATTTTGAAGGATCTGGTCAATTTTTACCGGGCGAGCGCGAACCATTAACCGCAATAATTGATATGGAAGGCGCATCACCCAGGATAATTTCAGTGAGCGTGAGCTTTGACCTTTTTGCATCGCTTCGGCTTCCGGCTGGCTTGCGTACGTACGCGCACTGCTAAGACGCACCAACTCTGCCAGCGCGCCATAATGATCATCATCAGCGTGGGTGATCAGGATATGCTTGATGTCTTCCAGACGATACCCAAGACTTTCCAGATAATCGTGAATCTTTCGCCCACTGGAGGGTAGCCCTGTATCGACCAGCACCAGGCCGGTTGGCTCGATGATCAGGTAGACGTTTGCGATGGTTCCGGGAATCAGGTGTACACCATTGGTAATTTGCATAACAGGCGCTCGCACTCCTTTGCTATCCAAAGATTGTACTTGGTATGGCACGGAGAATGTTTAGAATATAGTAAGAGCGAAAGTTGGATTACAATTTCTGGCAGACTAGCCAAAAATCACGCAGCAACATTCAAGGAGAAAAGATGAGCAGTGAGGAAAACCCCACAACCGAAAGTAATTTTTCGGAAGAAATCGACCGGTTGGGCGAAAACCTGCGAAAAACAATAAATACGCTATGGTCGAGCAAGGAAAGAAAATCTGCCACAGAAAGCATTGAAAAGGGGGCGGATGAAATTGGTCAGGCGCTGGAGAAACTGGCTCAGGAGATCAGCCAGAGTGGTTTGGCGGATCAGGTACGCCGAGGTGTGGATGAATTACAGACCAAGTTTAAAAACAGCGAGCTGGAATCCAGGATTCGTAAAGATGCCGTCGAAACTCTGCGTAAGGTGAACCAGGAGTTGAGTAAATTCGCAGCACGTTGGGAAGGCACCCAGGATTCCCCCGCGGAAACACCTGATAACGATAATTTATAAACTTTCATAGCAGAACAAGTCTTGTAAGGAGACTGATAGCTTCTGATAGAGAGTGGCGATCATAATCTGGGTATTCTGATCACCAGGTAAGGTTATGAGACCAGTTGCAATTCTGGGCATCGGGCAGACCCGGGTAGATGAACATTGGGAAAAATCATTAAAAGAACTGGCTGGTGAAGCCATCTTTGCGGCCCTGAAGGACGCCGGTCGCCCCGGGGCGGAAGCATTGTATGTGGGCAATATGCTTTCGGGGCGATTGAGTCGCCAGGAAAATATCGCCGCGCAAATTGCGGATTGGGGCGGTTTGTGGGGTACAGAAGCAATTAAAATTGAGGCAGCCTGTGGCTCAGGCGGGGCAGCCTTACGGGCCGGTGTTCAGGCAATCGGGTCTGGTTTGGTAAACAGCGTGCTGGTCGTGGGGGTAGAAAAAATGACCGAAACCCCCTCAACGGAAATGACGACTGCCCTGGCGACAGCAGCGGACGCGGATTGGGAATCGGATCAAGGTTTATC
>JAGUYX010000154.1 GCA_020061145.1 Anaerolineales bacterium
AGCGTCCCGCGTGGTGATGGCGATTGCCGTTTCACGCAAACCTTACCGTTGATCCGGGGTGACTGTGCCCATCATGTCAAAATCGACAAATGCCAGTGCCAGGTTACTTTGCTTGCCGTCCCGTTGGGAGAAGGCCGGGCGGCATTTCTCAGGCGATCCGGGCGGGTGCGAGCGCTTAACTTTCTAAAGCCAATTCGGGGGAGAAAAATTTCCCAGGTTGCAAACTACGGCAATAGACGGGCGAAAAACCAGATGATCCGTCGGTAGCGCGAGCGGAACATGATCATCGATTATAGCTGTGCAGAGTCTGGATGGTGCCACATAACAGATCAGAATTCGCCTGCCATGGAGTGCGCGTAGCCGGTTAACTCGACATAGCCGAAACCAGTTATAGTTGCTTCACCCCGCTTGCCGTTTACCTGAACAGCGCCTTCCCAATAGACATAAGATACGACAAGTTCCTGGTTCAGCACCAAAGGCTCCACCATGATTTCTATGTCGAGCGATGGCACCGCGATTTCCCATTTAGAAGGATACACTGCCTGGCTTTCCGGGCTGGTCCAGGTGTCCAGCGGAGTGATTGAGAATTCGGCCAGTGTGAGGGGCGTGACTTCTCCTTTCTGGTTGATGAAACTTCCAGCAGAGTATGGACTGGGAGCGCCATCCTGCTGGCGAATATGGAATAATTTCAATTCGGTGCCGTCGTCGAATTGCAGGGCGAACCAATCCCAGCCAATCTGATTTTCATCCAATGCGCTGGTGCTGTATTCATGATCTTTCCAGCTCAGACCCGTCACCTGGTATTCTTGCTCACCTAACCGCAATGTCCCCTGCGTGTGCAGGCGGGTCTGGCTGAAATAATATGAGGCGTTACCAGGATCTGCACCTTTCTGGCTATAACCCTGAACTCCATGCAATACAGGTCCTTTTTCATCCACGAGAGTCAAATCCAGGGAATAATCGCCTTCGGCAGCGCGCATTCTATAGACTCCCGGCGAAACCTGGCGTATCTCCCAATTTTCCAACCAGACGCGGTATGGATCAGACTGTGAACCGGCCAGTTCTGCTGCTCCGCGGCCAATGCGTTCGAAAGCAATATGCTGGTTTCCAAGTCCATCAGTCAGGGCAAAATGCGCCAGGTAAACCTGATCGGTCGCCCATTCTGAGGCACGGATGCTTCTCAATTGGGGAGGTAATAACGCCCTGCGGAAAATGGTCAGCTGGTAGCCAAAACGCCGGTTATCGACTGTGCTCAGGTTACCGGTGTAATACCACCATTCCGTCTGGAAATCCGGATGGGGGCCGTAATCCCGCGGAAATTGGATATCGGCCGGTGGGAGCGCTTGTTCGTACCCGCCATAATCTGGTAAACCGGCGAGGAAAGAGACTTGAGGTAAGCCAGGATCGTTGCCAGAAGTCTGGCTGAATAACAACCACCCTGCAGTAACCACAATCAGACCAAACAGGAGGTAAATACCGAATTTTCGTATAACCATCTGTGCCCAGTTGTTTACTTTCATTCAATGCGCAAAGCTTCCGAGGTCGCTATCCGTCCCATTCTACTGGCTGGATAAATCCCTGCAAGTAAAGCAGCCAGGACAGAAATACCCAGGGCAACCAGGAAGGTTTGGGGAGCGACCAACAACTGCAACGTCCAGCCGAAGGAGCGCAGGTTGATAATATAGACCAGGATCAGGGACAGAGCATACCCGGCTGGGAGCGCCAGTAAACCGGCAATCAAGCCCATCAACCCGGTTTCAAGCAGCACCAGTCCCCACAGCTGGCGAATAGTCAAACCCACCGCGGATAAAATGCCATACTGACGTCGCTTCTCCAATTGCAGAGATAAAAGGGTGCTCAAAATGCCGATAAATGCGACAACCGTCGCCAGGATTTGCATCGCCCCGGTGATGGCGAAAGTACGCTCAAAGATAGCCAGCGCTTCATTGCGTAAACCAAGGTTGGAACGCACAATCACACGTTGACCGGTAAGCAAATTATCCTGAATCTGCCGGGTTAATAAATCGGCATCCGCGCCCGGCTTCAAAAACAATGCCATTCCCGAGATTTCTGTATCTCCAAACCAATCCTGGTATACCGGCATCGCCAGACGCAGGGTGCCCTGGGTGGATGAATAATCCGAGAAAACACCCACTACCGGAAATTTTATTAATCCCTTCTGAGTAAATAGTTCCACCGTAGCGCCACGCGAGGGCAAATCCAACCGGTTTGCAAATGGCTCGGAGACGATGATACCGCCAGACAGCATTTGCTCCCAGACTTCCGCAGGTGACCCGACGGCGGAGAGAAAGAGGTCCGCATCTCGGATGGGACGATCGATAGCGGTGAGGTTAACCGGTCCCTGAGGAGAATCGACTGTCACCACGCGTAAACCGGCGATGTCCTGCACCTCAGGTAATGTTTGGATAGCATGGATGATCGATTCATCCAAAGCTCCACCGGGTAAAGCATTGCTGATACCGGGCGAGGAAATGTATATATCGCCTTGTAAAGTCTGGCTGAGCCAGGTTTCTACGGTATGGCGAAAGCTGCTGATCATCACGCTCACCCCGATGGTGACCGAAACGGAAACCATCAGAGCGGCAATGGCAATTGAGGTGCGGCTGATGGATTTTTCGATCTCACGCGGCGCCAGCCGTCCAATCAAGCCTATGGTTTTTCCCAAAGAAACGGTAAACAGTCGGGCGCTATGCCAGGTCATCAGGGGAGTGAGCATGGCAAATCCAACCGTAACTGCAAAAGTTCCGGCGAAACTGACTGCCAGATCTGTGGTTGGGATTAACAAAAGCAAGCCGACGCCTAAAGCCATCAAAACCAAACCACCAATCGCGGCTAGTCGGATCGCGTTTCGGGCTTTTTCTTCCACTCCAGAACGAAATAAAGCGCTGCGCGGCGCTACGGAACCAGCTTCCCAGGCAGGCGGGGCGGCTGCAAACAGGGTGGCGCCGATGCCTACCAACAACCCCTTCAACAAGCTCATTGGCGGTATCTGCACCCCGCGCACATTGACCACAAAGTACAGATCGTTGATCGTCTGGGTGACCAGGCGTAATGCTCCCTGACCCAGTAAAATACCAGCCAGGATACCGAGAAAAGAGCCGGTAAGCGCAACCAGGAAAACTTCGCTCATCACCATGCCGAAGATTTCCCGGCGGGTTACTCCCAGGCAACGCAAGGTACCGATTAATTCACGACGCTGGATCACAGAAAAGGTCATTGTGTTATAGATCAAAAACAGCCCAACCAATAAAGCCAGCAGGCTGAGCGCTGTCAGGTTAACGCGAAAAGCTGAAGTCATCTCCTGAAGCGCGCCGCTGCGCGCTCCGGCCGGCTCTATCCGCGCATACTCCGGCAGAAGTGACTGGATAGTTTGCAGCATTTCGTCAGATTTTACGGGGTCTTCCGGCAGAATCAGGTCAATACGGGTAAAGTGTCCGGATAATCCGGTAATTTCCTGAGCAGTGGCGATGTCCGCCAGGATCAAACCCTCCAGCGCCTGGCGCGAAAAATTATCCTCTGGTTCGAGCAAGCCAACCAGGTAGGTTTGCCGAATTTCGCCAAAAATTTCCAGTTCGACCATACAGGCAGGCCGTGGAGGGGAGGTGATCAAATCCGCGCAGGGAGTCAGGCCATATAACTCGGCAACGTCCCGGGAGAGCAGAATGGCTCCCGGGCGGGTGAGAAATGTCGTCAACAGATCAAGCGGCAGGGCGGACTGGCCGGTGGCTGAATCTGGGCGGTTAACCCCGTTTTGACTGCCGAGGTAATCTCGAAATGGCGTATCGGTGAAAGGGTCGACACCCAGCAGGGTGAATGGCCGTTCTCCCAAAGACAGGGCAATCACCGGCTCGGAAATTACCGGCGTCATCTGGCGGGTAAAGCCTGCCCTGCGCAGCCGGGTATACAGCTCTGTCTCCAATCCGGCCGGATCCGCAAGGATGTGATGGGTGGTTTTCCCGGCAATGGCTTCGGTGCTTAAATCGAAGGCGCGGCTGGCGCTGGCATTCGCCAGGTCTATGGCGACCACTACTGCTACGCCCAGGGTGATCCCCAATACCAGTAAGAACGTTTGCCAGGGATGGCGGAAGAAATATCGCCACCCGACACGCGCCACTTTTAACGAGAACATAAATTACAATTCGCGCCGATAAACCCGGTGGTTTTTATACGGTTTTCCACCCAGATTAACCAGATCGCTGCGCATCTGTACCGCGGTTTCCGCCACCTGGGTCAGATCGGCATATTTAAAGCGATAATCTTTGAGCGTTTTTTCCATTTCGGAATACAACAATGCATTGCCGCCGCGCCCCTGGAATTCCGGCAAAATACCAGCCCCGTTCAAGGCAATCCATTCAGTGCGTTTCATCTCCAGGAGCAGGTCGAAAATTCCAAAAGGGAAAACCCGGCCTTTGATCCGTTGCATGGCGGCAGAAATATCCGGAAAGCCGAACAGGAACCCCACGACATCTTCATTGTGGGTGATCACCTTGATCAGGCGATGATCGGCGACCAGCATGATGTTATCCAGCACGAATTTGATTTCGTTATCGGTTAACGGGTGATACTCCCAGTTGTTGATAAAGGAGTCGTTATAAGCTCTGCCGATTTTTCCTGCCCAGCTGACCAGCTCGCGCTTATTCTTAAAATACTTGACATCCAGGGTGCCGCGTTGGCGTACCCGGTCAGCGATGCGATGAATTCTTTCCGGGATGTTGAATTTGGTGGTGTCGACAAAGCAGGACACAAAATCCACCTCTTTCTCGAAGCCATTATTCTCCACCAGAGTACGGTAATACGGATAGTTGTAATTCATCATGTTCATCAACTGGCGATATTCAAAACCTTCGATCTGGAGGCCATACCCGTCCAGGGGGCCAAACCCTTTAGGACCAATGACGGTGGTCAACCCGCGCGCCCGGGACCAATCAAATACCCGGGCGAAGAGTTCTCCCGCCACGTGCTGGTCATCGATACATTCGAACAGATAGAACTGGGCCTTTTTGGCGTGATGGTAGTTGTTATAACTGCGGTTTTCGATGGCTGAGATACGGCCTACCACCTCGCCGTTCTGTTCAGCCAGAAAAAAAGCAGCGTCGCTATGCTCATATAAGGGATGTTTTTCCTTGTTGAGCATCAACTCTACATCACTGCGAATCGGCGGCACCCACTGCGGGTGGTCACGGTAAAGGCGATAGGGTAGATCGATAAATCGACTGACCTGGGCTTTGTTCTTGGTATCGATTTCTGTGATGGTGAGCATAATTTCCTTCCGTCCTTGGATGAGATGTTTTACAGCCGCTGAACTGCCTGCGCGCCGTCTGTGATCAAAACACCGTCCTTCAGGACGAAGATCTCATCGGCATGGAAGGCAGCCTCCGCGCTGTGGGTAACCAGGATCAGGTTTTTCCCGCTCTGGCGGGAGAGGTCTTCCAATAAAGCCAGGATGTGTTTACCGGTATCGTCGTCCAGGTTGCCGGTAGGTTCGTCCGCCAGGATGATATCTGGATTATGCACCAAAGCGCGTGCAATTGCCACCCGTTGTTGTTCTCCGCCCGAAAGTCGATCGGGGAAGGATTTCCAGCGTTCCAGCAAACCCACCTGTTCCAGCAGGGTCTCAGCCTGGCGGCGCGCCTGTTGATCGTCGACCCCTTGCAGTTCAAGAGGCAGGGTAACATTTTCTCCGACGGTGAGGGTGGGGATAAGATTGAAAAACTGGAAGATAAATCCAATGTGATTGCGGCGAAAGATGGTTCGCTGGGTTTCGTCCAAAGCGGTTAACTGGCGCCCGTTAATCCAGATTTCCCCGGCATCGGGAGTGTCGATGCCGCTTAGCAGGTTTAGCAAAGTGCTTTTCCCCGAGCCGCTTTTGCCCAGGATAGCGATAAATGCGCCAGCGGGTATCTCGAGGGAGAGGGCGTGCAGCACCACCCGCCTTTGCCGCCCCTCGAGGAAAGATTTGCTGATTTGCTGCAGTCGAATGAAAGCGTGGTTGGCGACCATACCGGTTTATTATCGCACGGGCACGGAAATCTGGTAAGTGGGGATTTGCGTTGGGATGGAGGAATGGATACAATATGTAGGTTCGTTTTTTATGAATAACATTTGTTAAAACATTAGCGTGCGCCTTGACATATACCAGGTACTTGACTATTATTCAATTAGGAATAAATGTTCTATTATAGAGGTGGCGGATGGAATATATCAATCAATTTTTATTGGGTGATTGCGAAGAAATATTAAGACATCTTCCTGACAATTCAATCGACTTAATCTTTACCTCACCACCTTATGCCGATCAGCGGAAAAATACTTACGGTGGGATCGCCCCGGATGAGTATGTTAACTGGTTTATGCCCAGGGCGGAGCAGTTCCTGCGAGTTCTGAAACCGACGGGTACATTTATATTAAATATCAAAGAACGTGTGGTGAATGGCGAAAGACATACCTATGTCATTGAATTAATTCTGGAAATGAGAAAGCACGGCTGGTTATGGACAGAGGAATTCATCTGGCACAAGAAAAATTCCTATCCAGGGAAGTGGCCGAACCGCTTTCGCGATAACTGGGAAAGGCTGATTCAATTCAATAAAACCAAAAAATTCCATATGTATCAGGAAGCGGTGATGGTGCCAGTTGGGGATTGGGCTAAAGAACGGCTATCCAACTTGAGTCAAACAGATAAGATCCGTGACGAATCGAAAGTGGGCAGTGGTTTCGGCAAAAACGTTTCAAATTGGCTGGGACGAAATATGGTTTACCCAACCAATGTGATCCATATGGCAACCGAATGTGGCAACCGAAATCATAGCGCGGCTTTTCCGGTTGAGCTACCCAGGTGGTTCATCAAGTTGTTTACCAGACCGGGTGATGTTGTTCTTGACCCATTCATCGGCTCAGGAACGACTGCTGTTGCAGCGATTGAATTGGGTCGCAAGTACGTCGGGATCGATATCAATCCGGAATACATCCAACTTTCTAAAGCGCGCGTCTCAGAGATCCAAATACCGCTCCCGATGGTTGCCGAATCGGAGGATGTTTATCAAACGGGCGACAATCGGTCATCACAGGAACCAACTCAGCTCTCATCCGCTAGGGAAGTCCCACCTCTACCTATTCTGATTCCTGATTACCACAAATAAAAAATGGCCTTTCCTGATCAAGCGGAAAAGCCATTTGTGTCGGGGCGAGAGGATTTGAACCTCCGACCTCTGCAACCCCATTGCAGCGCGCTAGCCGGACTGCGCCACGCCCCGAAAAGCGTGCGTATTATAGTCGATTCGTCCAGGCATGGCAAGCACTTGCCCGACTTCACCAGAAATTTATTTCATTCAATTTACTTACCCGGCGGGCGGTAATTGGTGCTCTTTTTTGTGGCTTTGTCCAGCTCATCCGGGGTGAGTAATACGGTGGTCTTTGTTTTGACCGCGCCGCTGGCATTCACAGCCAACGCCATCGTGGTGGCTTCCACGTTATCAACTCCCTCCACGATTGCCACCCCATCATATTCGCCGAAAGCAAAATAGTAGGCCGCCAGCTTCCCGCCCAGGCTGCGGACCAGCTGCTCGGTGGCTTCCCGCCGCTTCGTGCCTCCTTCCTTCAATACCCCTGGTAACCCATCCTGTGGATAACTGAATTGCACCATATAGGTTGCCATGGCTCACATCCAAAAGTGTATATAACAATTCTCATCGGCAAAGTCAATAAAGTGCTGGTGCGGCCTTGCGCCAGCCTGGCAGATGAACTTTCTTTGTGCGGCTATAATACCGGTTATGAAATGGTTTTATGCAGTGGTAGTTGGCCTGGGGATGGTGTTGTCCACAGCCTGTATGCCAGGCGTGGTGGTCGAACCGGCGCCGTCGCCCGCCCTCTCCCAGGGCGAAGCTTTCCTCCCGGTGCCATCCGTCCGGCGTACGATCAACTCTCCTGCTCTCCATTCAGACCCAACCCTGACCCCCACCGAATTTTCAAGGACTCCAACCCCGGCAACCCCAGTCCGGCAAAGGATGTGTTCACCTCTGAAAGATCATCCGCTCGCCAGCCTGCCGGAAATTGTCTCAGATCCTTACCATCCGCCGCCGGATGGCCAAGACGGGCGTCATATGGGGGTGGATTTTTCGTATTACCGCTGGGAAGGACGCGAGGGGATTGCTGGAACCGAGGTCCAGGCTATCTTCAGTGGTCAGGTGGCTGCGGCAATCACTCAAAACAATATCCCTTATGGTTACTTTGTGGTTATCGAAACGCCGTTGAGCAAGCTGACCGGGTATGAATTACCGGAAGCGTTTGATAATTCGGGGGATTCGCTGTATACCCTTTACGCTCACCTGGCGGAGCCTCCAAGCGTTTCGAGGG
>JAGUYX010000175.1 GCA_020061145.1 Anaerolineales bacterium
CTGGAGGAGGTCGACGCAATGATGCGCACATCCACATTGACCGGCGTTCGGCTTCCCAGGCGCTGCACAATGCCCAGTTCCAGGATGTTCAGCACAATCGTTTGGGCCTCATAAGAAAGCGCTTCCACGTCTTTTAGAAAGATCGTGCCCCCTTCAGCCAGTTCAAATTTTCCCGGTCGACTGTAATTAGCGCCTCCAGCAGAGTTTTGCTCCACGCCAGCCAGCTCGGAGATCACCAGCTCTGCCGGTGTGGCGTTGCAGGCAAACATCAGGAATGGCCCCTCTTTGCGGTGGCTATGGTTGTGAATGGCGCGGGCCAGCAAGTTTTTTCCAGTCCCGCTTTCTCCGCGCAACAAAATACTTGCCCTGGCAGCGGCGGCGGTTTCGGCGATTTTCCGCACCCGGCGCATCTGCACGGATTTCCCAACCAGGTTTTCCAGGTTAAACAAAGCCTGCGCCCCCAGTTGTTTGTGCACCAGCTTGCGGACATCTCTGGCGCTGCGTAAGATGGCTACACATCCAGAAATTCCTTTTCCGGCGGGGATATAGCGCAGGCTCATGATGCAGGTTGTGTTACGCCCATGTACCTGCAGCGAAGCTTCCACATTACTGAGGGTTTTTTGGGTTTCCAGGGCTTCTTTGACCAGAGACGGAAATTGGATTACTTCAGATAACGCCCGGCCCATTAGATTTTCCTGACCGAGGTACAGGATACGATTCGCCGCCGGGTTGGCATGGATGATCACTTCCTCATTATTCCAGACCAGGATACCCTCATCAATCGACGATAAGATCGCATTTAACCCGCCCATCTGGCGATTTTGCTCATTCAGCAATTGATCTGCCTGGCGCTGGCTTTCAATCGCCCGCGCGCTGGCCGCTGCCAGTCCCAGGCTGTGCGGGTGGTGGATGGGTTGCAGGGTGATGATGCCGGTCGCGCCCAGCGGGTTACCGGTAAGATCGAAAATCGGCGCTGCGGATTCTGCATAACTGTGCAGCTTTTCCAAAAAATGTTCTGCCCCGCTCACCTGTATGGGCATTCTTTCCAGAATGGCCAGCGCGAAGGCGTTGGTGCCCAACTGGTTTTCTGCCATACTGACGCCCCGGTCAATCCCCTCACGCCGTAATTTTTCCAGGATGTTTGTATCGCCCAATAAGTCGAGGATATAGCCTGCTGGATTGATGATCGCCACTGCGCTGTCAGAACCCTCTATATATTGGTAGACATCCTCCATGATCGGACGGGCGATTAATAACAACTCGAAATTGGCTACCTGAGTGGATAACAAATGGTTGGCAGTCAAACGGGTGGTGGGCAAAACCTGATGCGGATCGAGAACCGGCCAGCAGCGCGCCCAGGAGCGGGCAATATGCCCCTGAACTCCCGGAACCAGTTCTCGCCGGTTGATATACGCTTCCCAGGCGGAGCGCCCTTCGTTGCGGTCGGTCAAACGCGAAATGATTTTCAGGCTGAATCCGGGTGGGCGGAAAACCATCGGCGCGCTCCTCTCAGGTATTCTTCGCCAGGCATTTTCTGTTTCCCCGCTGGTTGAACCTGATCTAAAACCAACACTCCTTCTGACGTTTCAAACGCTGGTTTTCCTCCATAAATGAGGGGTTTTCCGGGGTGGTTGGTGCGCAGATCTGCGATAGACGCCCGGTGAATTTTAAGATATTGGCCATTTGCGGTGGTAAAGGCGCCGGGCCAGGGATGGAAGGCGCGCACCTGGCGCTCCAGCACGACGGCTGGTCGGGTAAAGTCCAGCTCGCCCTGCTGTTTGTCCAGTTTGGGCGCCAGTGTCACTCCCGTTTCGGGTTGTGGTCTGGGTGTGATTTCACCGGCGAAGTAGGCTGGCAGGGTTTCGCTCAATAACCGGGCGCCCAGACCTGCCAGGCGTTCGCTCAAGCTGCCGGCTGTATCGTCCGGTTGAATGGGGATGGATTCCTGGCTGAGTATCGGGCCGGTATCCAGGCCGGCATCCATTTTCATAATGGTGATCCCGGTTTGCGCGTCTCCAGCCAGAATGGCTGCCTGGATCGGCGCGGCGCCACGCCAGCGGGGTAACAGGCTGGCATGTACATTGATACAACCAAAAGGGGGAAGTTCCAGGACTTCGGGACGCAAGAGTTGCCCGAAGGCAACCACCACAATCGCCTCTGGATTCCACTCTTTGAGCTGAGATATCGCTTGTGGCTCATTCAATCTTCTGGGTTGGAGAACGGGTAGCCCAAGCTGTTCAGCCAGGACTTTTACAGGAGGAGGGGTAAACTGGCGCTTGCGCCCGGCCGGCCGATCTGGCTGGGTGACCACGCCCACCACTGCATATTTTTCTGCCAGGCCGGATAAGGAGGGCAGGGCGAATTCCGGGGAGCCCATGAAGACGATTCGGGTTGGCATCCCTACCATTCTAGCATAAAGGGTTACTCATATAACCCCGAAGGATGCAGAGAGTTATGCCTGGCCTGTTTCTCATGGCAAGAATTGTTTTGACTGAGCAAGAGAATATAAAAGCCAGCCAGGAGCAGAGCGTTTTCCGCAGCAGGTTGGATGATGGGGCGGGTGGGAGTCGAACCCACACGACCTTGCGGTCGGGAGATTTTAAGTCTCCTGCGTCTGCCTGTTCCGCCACCGCCCCGGGTGACACCTATATTCTATCCGGATTACTTTGCCGGTCAAGTGTCTGAATATCAATTCCGGTTTGATCGGTCGATGCGCCTTTGCAAATAGGGAGAGAAATATCCAGCATATTTCTTCTGTAAGGCCGGATCCCGCCAGTCATCTCCGCTGACCCTGCCGCGGCAATTTTCTGCCCCACAGGCGCAATCAAACTCATCATAAGGGCTGCCATCGCTGGTGGCATAATCAAAACAAATCTCCTCCCCCGCCTGGATATCGCGGAGCGCCACCAGGGTTATCTGGCCGGAAAGACCTGCATTCGGTTCACAACAATGGTTGATGTAATCCGCAGGCTCTGGACGGTCCGGCGCGCCGAGATACAGGTCTTCTTCCACCTGCACAAAATGGGGTCGTCGTTCTTCGGGCACCTGGAGGTATTGCTCGTAGGTGTAAATATCGCCTCCCCAAACCAGGAGTAATTCGCCTTTATGAATCGCCTGCTTTGCAAACACGCCCTGGCCTCCCTTGGCGGGGTGAGGGCGCGCTTCCAGTTTGGGTGATAGATAGGATGAGTGGCGCATCGAGATCACCTTTAATTTTTTGATATGGTTGTCAAGTAAATGATATCGTAGCGAAAGATAAAGAGATTAATCGTCCCCAAATTTCCGGCAGAATCGTATACATAAACCCCTAATTCGCTGTAGCCAGCCTGACCCAATTCGTCGGAGTGAAAACTGAACCGATATGGAGGAGAAGTAAACGACCGGAAGTCCTCCCACAGGAATTTGCTGGTATTCCATTTACGGACGATCACTTCATCCAAAGGAGCATTATCGGTTGCAGTAAACTC
>JAGUYX010000223.1 GCA_020061145.1 Anaerolineales bacterium
TGCCGACTGAAGGATCCCCGCAGCGATTGGGCAACTCCAGGCGGTTGTCGCTATAGGGATCCTTCGCACAGCCAGACGACGGCTGGCTCAGGATGACAGCCCCTCACCCAAACGCCGGCGCATCCTACTGAAGGACCGCTTTTTGCCGACTGAAGGATCCCTGTGACGATGGGGCGCTCCAGGCGGTCGCCGTGGGGATTCTTCAGGCTGACGGGTGATTCCCTGGGCGATTAACAAAATCGTTAACCGGAAATTGCCCCAATCTGGACTAAAATAAACCTCAGACGGCTCTCCATTCCTCCAGCAATGCACAGGCAGTCGAGCCAACATCTGTACCCGTACCAACCAGACAACGGAAAAACCGGATATTGAACTCGTTTCGATCTTCTGGTCACTGGCCAATCCATGGCGGTTCTACACCGGCTTCTGCCCCTTCCTGGCGCAGTAATTCAACGCGCCTGCCTGAATCGCCCAGGAGCACGTATTCAAATCCTGATCTTTTTCTGAACCAAGGAGGCTAACTGTGTCACAGCGTTTTCGGAAGCTAATGTTTCTGTTCAGCGGACTGATGCTGATTCTGGCGTTGCTCTCCGTTCAAAACCAGACGGCGCGCGCCCAGACCGCGGTGTTCATCAATGAAATCCACTACGACAACAGCGGCACCGACGCTGGCGAAGCCATCGAGATCGCCGGTCCGGCCGGCACGGATCTGTCCGGCTGGGATCTGGTGCTATATAACGGAAGTACCGGCGCGCCATATACTACCACGGCTCTATCCGGGGTCATTCCGGACCAGGATAACGGCTTTGGGACGGTTGTCTTCAGCTACCCGGTCAACGGGATCCAGAACGGCAGCCCCGATGGGATGGCGTTAGTTGATCCGGGCGACAATGTCGTTCAGTTCCTCAGCTACGAAGGGAGCGTCACCGCAACCGATGGTCCGGCGGTGGGGATGACCAGCACAGACATTGGCGTATCTGAGGCGGGTAATGAGCCAGTCGGTCTATCTCTGCAATTAACCGGCACCGGTACCGAATATGAAGATTTCATCTGGAGCGGACCTTCCACCCATACGTTCGGAGCGGTCAATACCGGGCAATCGTTTGGTGGTGTGGCCAGCGCCCCGGTGATTACCACCTGTGGCACAACCTTAACCGTCGCTGAGGGTTTTGGCGGGTCGCGAGAAGTCAGCGCCAGCGACGCGGACGGGCGGGTCGTCGCTATGCTGATCAACAGCATCACCCCAATCGATCCGGGCACGATCACTTTGAGCGGCTTCGTTCCGGCGCCTGAAGTGGGCGGCATAGCCACGGCAAGCCTGGAGGTCGGCGCAGCCACCCCGGCCGGCAGTTACACGGTCGAGATCGTCGCCACGAACGACGACAGCCCCACACCCCAAACGGGCACGTGCAGCCTATCGGTCAACGTCCAGGACGTGTTGACCATCGGCGAGGTGCAAGGTTTGGTTAGCGATAGCGACAATGGGCGCACCCACGTCTCGCCCTACGTGGGGCAGACGGTGTTCGTCCAGGGAGTCATCTACCAGAAGACCCGCAACCGCACCAGCAGCGGGCTGGATAACTTCGGTTTCTTCCTGCAGTCGGCGCCCGGCAATACGGACGGCGACCCGAATTCATCCGACGGCATTTTTGTCTTCATGAGCCGCTTCCAGGACCTGATCGGCGGTTACGTGCCCCAGGTGGGCGATGAAGTCGTCCTGCGCGCACGCGTGGCCGAATTCTTCAACCTGACCGAGCTCACCAGCGCCAGCCTGGTTTTGCTGGTACGCAGCGGCGTGGATGTGGAGGCTGAAGTCCCGCCGAATCCCGTGCAGCCACCGGATGACTTTGCCGAAGCGGGTCGTTATTGGGAGCGCCTGGAAGGCATGCGCGCCGGGGTGCCTGCCGGTAGCGTGGTGCTCGCCGGGCGCAGCGTATTCGCCAGCACAGCCGATGGCGAAGTGTGGGTGGCTCACCCCGAGAGCAGCATCGCCCAGCGTCTGGAAGCCTATACCAACCGGTCCTTCCGTGACCCGCATCCCCTGGACGATATCGCGGCTGAGCTGTTCGACAACGGCAACGGCTACCGGATCATTATGGGCAGTCATGGTTTGAAGGAGACGGAGCAGGATACTTCCGTGTTGCTCGCTCCGGCGCGTACTTTCGATACGCTGCTCAACGCGCCCGCCGGGGGTGTGTATTTCAGCTTCAGCAAGTACCAGATTATGGTCACCGAACAACTGGAGCTGGAAAACGGGTTGGATCCAGCGCTCAATGCCCCGCCCGATCCCGCCAACCGTGAGCTGGAGTACGCCGTGGCGAACTTCAACGTGGAAAACCTGTACGATTTCCGCGATGATCCTTTCGACGGCTGTGACTTTTCCGGCAACCCCGGCTGCCCGGGCGTCAGACCGCCCTTCGATTACGTGCCGGAGAGCGATGAAGCTTACTTCACCCGCCTGAATGAGATCGCCACCCAGGTACTCTACGACCTGCACGCGCCGGATATCGTGATGACCCAGGAAGTCGAAGACCAGGACATCTGTACCGTGGCCGCTTTCAGCCTGGAATGTGGGGATACGAATAACGCCGATGGCCGCCCGGATGCCCTGCAGGATCTGGCGCTGGCAATCTGGGGGATGGGCGGTCCATGGTACGATTCAGCCTTCGACCGGGATGGCGCCGACGATCGCGGCATCATCAATGCTTATCTGTTCCGCAGCGACCGGGTGGAGTTGTTGCCCGCCACGAGCGATCACCCGGTTCTGGGCAGCGACCCGCAGGTGGTGTACCGGGTGCCAGGCCTGGCTTATAACGCCGACGTGCAGAATCCGAAGGTGTTTAATGCTCCCCTGCCGGACGATGTCGATCGCAGCACCGGCACAGACGGCGACCTGGTTTTCACCCGCCCGCCGCAGGTCGGTTATTTCCGCATCTGGCGCGGCGGGATGGGCAGCAGCGTGTGGACAGATCTCTATATCCTGGACAACCACTTCAGTTCCACGCCCAACCGCCGGGTGGGCCAGCGTACCGAGCAGGCGCTTTATAATGCCGCCATTGTGGACGCTCTGGAAACCGCTTTTGGCGACCCGTACGTGCTGGTGGGCGGCGACCTGAACGTTTTCCCCCGCCCGGATGATCCCTTCTTCCCTGGCGATACGCTGTTCCCCAGCGACCAGTTGGCCCCGCTGTACAATCAGGGACTGACCAATCTGATCGATATGATCATGGCGGAGGTTCCCCAAGCGGCATACAGCTATAACTTTGAAGGCCAGGCGCAGACGCTGGACCAGATCTTCAGCAACGCCATTGCCCTGGAGGAGTTGATTGCGGCGCGTTATGCCCATATCAACGCTGACTTCCCGGCTGACTACCATGGCGACGGCCCACGCGGCACCTCCGACCACGATCCGCTGATGGCGCGTTATTTTGCCGGCCCAACCCTGGAGCGTCTGGAAGCTTTGCTGGGTTATTACCTGGATAGCGGGGCGATTGATGATAAGAATGGCAATATCAGCCGGATTCTGTTCCACCACCTGGAGCAGGCGCGGGTTGCGCTGGAGAACGGCGACCTGCAGACCTACCTGGACCAGTTGGAGGCGTTTGCCAACCAGGTGAACGGCTTTTCGCCGCGCTATATCACCCCGGAGGCCGCTGCCGCCCTGAGCGGGGAGGCGCGGTTATTGCGTTCGTTGAGCCTGCCGTAAGGCGGAAGTTGTTTTAGCGAGCGGGGCTGGCATCTGCCAGCCCCGGTTTTTATTGGCCGGTCTGTCCATAACCCCCTTCACCCAAACCAGCGCAGTAATCTGGAGTGCTGAAGCTTGCTTCAGCGCTTGAAATTACGCCGGCAAACTACATCGGCGCACAGGCAAGCCTGTGCACTCCACATCACCGCGTGTCATCCTGAAGGAGGCGCTTATTGCCGACTGAAGGATCCCCGCAGCGATTGGGCAACTCCAGGCGGTTGCCGCTATAGGGATCCTTCGCACAGCCAGACGACGGCTGGCTCAGGATGACAGGCGATACGGGTACGACAGGCTTCAGCCTGTCGCTGCCCCTCACCCAAACCTGCTTATCAATCACACCGAAAATGCGCTTCGCCAGATGTACCCGGATTTACCTTGATTCTCAGGCCAAATACCGATAAAATAAAGATACAACCCAATTCGATGCGGAAGTCTGGTTTTCGGGACCGGGCACACCTTCGCAAACAACGCCATCCGCCAGTCCCCTGGCGGTTTTTTGTCCCCCACACAGGGAGGTCGCCGATGATTAACTCAAATCGACCGAATGCTCCGCTCCAGCGGATTCTTCTCGCCGTCGACGGCTCCGAGCACGCTTATGCTGCGGCCAAATTACTGAAAGACCTGCCCTTACAGGCAGGCTGCGAGGTGCAGGTGGTGGCGGTAATGCTGCCGCGCCAGGCGCAGAACCATGCTGTGCTCGTAGCGGCGCTGGAAAAAACCAACGAAATCGTCGCCAGTGAAGCCAAACAGGTGCAAACCCACCTGCTCACCGGTTACCCCGCCGAACAGATCGTCAAATTCGCCGAGGACTGGCCCCCCGAATTGATTTTGATGGGGGCGCGAGGATTGCGCTCTACCCTGGGCATTCTGCTGGGTGGGGTGGCACAACAGGTGGTGGAGTATGCACGCTGGCCGGTGCTGGTGGTGCGCGCCCCGTATACCGGCCTGAATCGTGTGTTGCTGGTCACGGATGGCTCGCCCGGCGCAGAGATGGCGGTTGATTTCCTGCCCCGTATGACCCTGGCCGGCACGACGGATATCCGCGTGATGCATATCCTCCCACCCATGCCGACGCCGGAACTGCTCGCCCGCTCCTGGGCGATGGATATGCAGGTGGGCGGTATCCTGACCGATTTCCAGCTGGAAGAAAGTTACCAGCGCCAGATGGAGCAGGAAGAAGAAGACGGCAAAAAGTTATTGGATAAAACCGTCGAAAAGCTGAATAAAGCCGCGGTGGAGGCCACGCCGGTATTGATCCGCGGGGATGCGGCCAGCGAGATTATCGCTTATGCGCGTGAACACCAGGTCGACCTGATTGTATCTGCCAGCCGGGGCCTGGGTCGCGTGCGCGGCTGGTTATTGGGCAGCGTTTCGCGCAAGCTGTTGCATTATGCCACTTGTTCGGTGTTGCTGGTACGCCAGCCGGAGGAAGTGGACTGAATGGCTTTGGCCGAACCGGTAGATTGCAGAAAGGAGGCAGGCTCATGTTGTTCGATCAGGAATCCCGATGGTGTGACGGCTGTGGAGTGGAAATCACCTGGGGGCCGGTAGTGGAGGGCAACTGGATCTACTGCTGCGAGGACTGCCGGGAGGGCCGCGTCTGCCGGTGCGGCGAGCGGATGGAACTGGAGGAGGAATACCGGGAGGCCTCCCGCAGTGTGGACGCCACCTGGGGATATGGATAACTCAGGCTAACTCTCGTTCCCACGATCTTCGTGGGAACGCCGGTCATCCGCTCCGGGGTCCTACTTTTCTTTCTGGTTCGCCTGCCGGCGGAAGAGCACCTTGGTCACCGAGCCATTCTCCACGGTCTCCGAATCCAGGGTGACCGCCTGCCATCCCTCCGCCCCCAGATGGTTGATCGCCTCGACCAGCTTCATCCCTTCGGTCAGGAACTCAGCCTGGGTGGCGGGGGAAGGATATTCAATCTCGATTTTGGTGGCATAGGGGTTGGTCACCCACACCTCGGTCAGCAGACAATACTCCCAACGTTTCATGGTCGCCTCCTGAA
>JAGUYX010000284.1 GCA_020061145.1 Anaerolineales bacterium
GCCTGCCGATCTGGTAATTGGAGATCGAGCAATCCTTCCAACCGCTGCGATTATCCTCAGTCGTTTCATGTAAACAGGCAGGCAGTGTGGTTAACCACACTGCCTCTTTTATCTTCAGGAGGGCTGAATGCAAACACCATGGGAGCACCGCTACGCACAAAGAACCCAACGGATGGCTAGTTCTGCAATTCGCGAACTGTTAAAGTTGACCGAAAAGCCGGACATTATCTCTTTCGCAGGCGGGTTACCGGCTCCGGAAGTTTTCCCGGTGCAGGAAATCGAAGAAGCCTGTATCCAGGTGCTGCGCAGAGAGGGCAGCAAAGCGTTGCAATATAGCGCCACCGAGGGATATCTGCCCTTGCGGGAAATGATCGCCCGCCATACCAGCCGGTATGGAATCGAGGTAATCGCCGAGAATATCCTGGTTACGTCTGGTTCTCAACAGGCATTAGACTTGTTGGGAAAAATCTTCATTAACCGCGGCGACCGCATTCTGGTTGAATCGCCTACTTATCTGGGGGCAATTCAGGCCTGGCAAGCCTATGGCGCGGAATTTGTGGCTGTCCCTTCGGATGAAAATGGTATGGTCATCGATGCTCTGGAAGAGGCCTTGCGCACCGGACCCAAGTTTATTTATGTGCTGCCGAATTTTCAAAATCCAACCGGCGTAACCCTGTCTCTCGATCGTCGCCAGGAGCTGGTCAGGCTGGCTGCTCGCCATGGCGTTCCGATTATTGAAGATGACCCCTACGGACAGTTACGCTTTGAAGGCGATCACCTGCCATCCGTGGTCGTCCTGGATGGGCAATATCAGGAAAACCACGATTCATGTTACCGGGGAAACGTGATTTATTTGAGTACTTTCTCCAAGACTCTCGCTCCCGGTTTACGATTGGCCTGGGTGATTGCCCCACCGGATGTGATTCGCAAATTAGTGCAGGCCAAACAGGGAGCTGATTTACACACCTCCACCTTTAACCAGATGATCGCGTACGAAGTCTCTCACGGTGGTTTCCTGGATCGTCACATCCGCCTGATTCGCCAGGTGTATTCCGAGCGGCGCAACTTAATGTTGGAATTGATGGAAGAAACCTTCCCACCCGGTGTACGCTGGACCCGGCCTCAGGGTGGATTATTTCTGTGGAGTGTCTTACCCGATTGGCTGGATGCCGCCGAGGTGTTAAAAATGGCTGTGGAACATAAGGTGGCTTTTGTACCCGGAGCGCCGTTCCATCCCTGCGGTGGTGGACATAACACCATGCGCATCAATTATTCCAACGCTTCGCCCGAACAGATCGAGTTGGGGATTACCCGCCTGGGGGAGGTGTTGCAACAACTGGTAATTTCTGCCCAACCAGCCTGATTATCTGCCCGCCTGTAATCACAAAAATTATCCCGGAAAAAAACCGCCCTTACTGGGCGGTTTTTTATTTTGAATTTGAGATTAATCCATTGAATCTGGAAGAAATGGGTTTATCGGGTAATCAATACCGGTATGGGGGTATTCTGCAGTAAAGTGTCCAGGGTGCTCCCCCATACCACCTCAAGCAACGGGTTAAGCCCATAGCTGCCTGCCATAATCCAATCGCATTGATTTTCTTCAGCGCTGGTCAGAATTCCTTCCGCCACATCGCCATGTTGGTGAATGTAGTTAGCCTGAACATCTGCATTTTCCAGATATTCACGCGCATCGGAGAGGATAGTTTCCGTTTCGGTTTCAGTTCCGGCAACGGTAAACACGCTCAGGGACATCTGCCAGGCATGCACCAGGTACGCGGCCAGGTACAACGCTTCACGCGAGGCCGGGCCGGCATCATAAGCCAGTAAAGCATGATTTAGTCGGCTGGTCTGGCGAGGTGTCAACAAGACCGGGATAAAACTACGGCGTAAAATCTTGCGAATCCCGGAGGCAAGCCTGGCCAGTGGCTCTTTGGACGGGGGGTATTTCAGGTTGATAACCACCGCATCGTTCCAGCGTGTGCGTTCGGTGATGTGCTCTGGAACAGTGCCGGTGGCGATGGTCAGGTGACCGGTTACGTTGGCTTGCGCGCAGCGACTGTCGAATTCATACTGGAGGGCGCGAACCTCGTCTTTGGCAAGATCCTCTTCGTCTGCTATCACATGTAAGCCATTTAATCGAGCATTTTCTTTATAAGCGATCAGGATTCCCTGGTCGAGTGCTGTCCAACCATCTGCCTCGCCGCTGATCGGGATTAATATATCGCGTACCATCCGTTGTTCACCGCCGCGTTCCAGAATATTGCGCCGCCAGCTTCCCACCGGAGGGCCTGTCTCCAGCTCGTCGGGAACCAGGGATTTCTTCAAAGCTTTGCCAATGCGGGTGACTACCCCTCCACTTTGGGTGTTTTTCTGCTCGATCAAATCTTTTGCCGCACGCTCGGGGGTGACCTCCATTTCGAGTCTTGCCTGCACGGCTGCGCGATGCTCGCTCAACCATAAATACAGGTCTGCTTCGGTGCGATTAGGGAATTCCCTTAGTAAACCGCTGTTCCGAATGATTTCAACTACTGGAAGATAAACGTTTTCGTAAAAAGAGGCCACCGCCTCATCAAAGGCGATATCTTGTTGTCTTTCCAGCCCCAGGAAATATTGGTGAACGCGGATATGTTCTTCCAGCACGCCATACTTACCCGGGGCGGTTAATTGCAGGTTTGCGCCAGGGCGAATTTCATCCAGGCGCGTTCTTTCCAGAAAATCTGCGTATTCCGCCTTGAGAATCAGTTTATCCGGATCATCATCGGGGGAAAATGGCACCCGGGTTTTGATCTCTGTCACATAAGCCTGAATGTGGGTCATCCCGATCTGGCGAGCTACCGAAACCCGGTGATTTCCATCCAGGACAAAATACCCCTCTCCGATTTTGTATACCTCAATCGGAGGCAAACCCTCCATGGTTTCTGACTTGGCGAGCACGCGTGACCAGCGTTCCCCGGAAACTTCTTCTTTGGGTAAGAATTTCCGCGTGAAATCATTGTATCGCCCCACGCTCCCGACAATTGCATCCACAGGAATGTCTTCCAGGCGGCGGATATTACTTTCAATCCCTTTAAGCTTTTGCCTTACTTCGTCATACGATAGCAAGCGATCGGGTTTACCGCTCAGCCGGGCAGTCAATTGTTCCAGAATTGCATTTTGTCTGGCCTGGTGAAAATCTTCCAGCGCCAGCATGAATTTTAGCTCATCGGACATAGCGACATTTTAACTGAAATCGAAAAATTGTAATTTCCACCCTGACCTGGGTTAAATCGGGTGACCAAGCCGTTTTTGACTGCTGTTACTCCACAGGCGAAAATTTTGCAGAATCGAGGCGCCGATAAATTCGCGTAAAAGGGAGTTGTCGGGGATTAATTCGCTGCTGATTGGTAAAAACCACTCCAAAAGGGCAAGCAACCTTTTTGCCTCAATATACTCCGGCCTGCCAAACGGCACCTGGCGCAGGAGCGGCTCTGCCAATGGTTTTAATGCTGCCAGCTCGTATACCAGGGCGGAATTGAACATCAAATTGGCGTTCTCCTGATATGGGAAAATGTAATTCTTTTCACCCCTTCTAACGGATTCCCAGCGTTGGATCGTTTGTTGGGCGGTATAGCCACGCTCTCTGGCATCCCGCACGATACGCCGGATTAACCGGGTATCGGTGGTGGAAATCCGGTTGTGATGATCCAGGTTTAGCTGGGTGAGGGCAGAGGTATAGATGCGAAAAGATTGTTGGGGGGGAATTTCAGGTATCAACGCGGGATTCATTCCATGGATCCCCTCCAGAATGATCATCTGTCCTGGTTGCAGTTGTACCCATTCCCCTTGCTCGCGTATCCCGGTGATGAAATTATATTCCGGCAAGCGCACCTTTTTTCCTTCGATCAGCAATCGTAAATCGTGCGCCAAAAGCTGGTCGTCTATGGCAGAAAACGATTCAAAATCCAGCTCGCCGTATTCATCACGTGGAGTTTCTTCCCGGTTGACAAAATAATCGTCCATTTCAAGCGGGAAGGGCGAAATTCCAAGCGCCAGCAACTGGATGGATAACCGTTTGGCGAATGTTGTTTTTCCCGAGGCTGACGGCCCGGCGATCAAAATGATTCGTATGTCTTCGCGTTGCGAGGTAATTTGAGAGGCGATCTCGCTGATGTTCCGTTCTTGCAGCGCTTCAGATACCAGGATGATTTCATTAATCCGCCCGGCAGTGATGACATCATTCAATGCGCCTGCACTGGCTATCCCCAGTAACTCCAGCCAGTCCCCATACTGGCGGAAGGCATTTAACAATTTGGGGTATTCCGGTGGAGGTAATAATTCCGTTGGGCGGTGTCGGCGCGGAAAGCGCAAGGTAAAACCACCTTCAATCGCTGAAAGGCCAAACCATTTTAAATAACCGGTGGACGGCACCATATAACCATGGTGATAATCCATATGCTCGCCCAATTGATAGAGGACAAAATAATCTTTTTTGCGATGCGCCAGCAGCCGCACCTTATCCGTATAACCCTTGCCTTCAAAATAAGCGATGGCCTGATCCAGGGGGACTTTTATACGGCGAAAAGGCAGATTGGCTTCCACCAGTTCACGCATTCGCTTTTCCAGTTCGTTTAGCTCCAATTCGTTTAACGGTTGCCGGTTTTCAACGCGGCAATAGTAACCGCCAGAAGCCACAGAGTGATCTACTGATAGCACTGCACCAGGAAATAATTCTTCGAAGGCTGCTTCCAGTAAAAAAGTCAGTGAACGCCGGTAAATGTGCATGCCGTCGCTGGTTGCCATGGTTACCGGTGAAACTTCAGCGTCCATTTGGATCGGGTAGGTTAATTCACGTAATTCACTGTTAACTATCGCCCCGACGATTGGCGTCTGGGGCGTATCAATCTCGGCTAAAAAATCTCCTACAGCCAGGCTGCGTGGCCCGGAGAGGACTCGTTGATCCGGCAGGTGAATTTCCACAGTGTCGCGTGGTTTTACCAATTTAATCTTATTGTCCATAAACCCCTCAGGTATCCATTGATATGGGAAAAGTATTGTAACACCGCTTGTGTGTCTCAAAAATCAAAAGGAGGCTGAGAAGATCCGTCAGCCTCCTGCTTTGATGCACTCTTCGGATGACGATACTAAATTGCGGGTGCACTCACTCCGCAACATAGCACCAGCTCTTTGGCGGCCTTGACTTCATCCAGGCGACCTACCGGGGTCTGGTGCGGAGCGCTATGCAGGATATCGGGATTGTTACGTGCTTCCTCCGCAATCCTGAGCATGGCAGCGGCAAATGCATCCAGCGTTTCTTTGCTTTCCGTTTCTGTGGGCTCAATCATCAAAGCTTCAGGAACGATCAGCGGGAAGTAATTGGTCGGGGGGTGAAAATCGAAATCCATCAGTCGTTTAGCCACATCCAGTGCATGTATATCAGGCGCATCAGCCCAGCGTCCCTCAGCGACAAATTCGTGCATGCAAACGCGGTCATACGGAACGCGATATGTATCCTTAAGCAGCACGCGTAAATAGTTGGCATTCAACACGGCATGTTCCGAGACTTTACGCAGGCCATCCGGTCCGTACATGCGAATATAGGTGTACGCCCGGACGAACATACCAAAGTGACCGTAAAAGGCTTTAACCCGGCCGATACTCTTCGCAGGTGTGGAATACCCATATAGCGGCGGGATTTCTTCGTCGCCCTCTTCGACAATGGTTACGACGGGAGCTGGGAGGAAATCAGCCAGGAGTTCAGAAACTCCCACCGGCCCGGAACCCGGCCCGCCTCCACCATGCGGTGTGGAGAAGGTTTTATGCAGGTTGTAGTGCAGCACGTCAATTCCCAGGTCGCCAGGACGGGCGATTCCGAGCAGGGCGTTCATATTTGCCCCGTCGCCATACACCAGCCCACCCGCAGCGTGCACCATCTCTGTGATTTCCAGGATATTCTCTTCGAACAGTCCCAGCGTGTTTGGATTGGTCAGCATAAGCCCCGCCAGACGTTCGTCGCAATGGCTGCGCAGGGCTTCCAGATCGATATTTCCCCGGGCATCCGATGGGAGCTGCACAACTTCCATCCCGGCCATCGCCGAGGTTGCCGGGTTGGTTCCATGGGCAGAGTCGGGGATCAAGATTTTTTTCCGTTGGGTATCTCCCCGGTCACGATGATAGGCGCGGATGATCAAAACACCGGTAAGCTCTCCATGCGCCCCTGCCGCAGGTTGCAGGCTCACCGCCGGAAACCCCCCGATTTCTTTGAGCATTTCCTGTAATTCGTACATTAGCGCCAGCGCACCCTGCACGGTATCCACTGGTTGTAGCGGGTGTATCAAAGCAAATCCAGACAGTCGCGCCGCGTCTTCATTTACCTTAGGGTTGTATTTCATGGTGCAGGAGCCTAAAGGATACATCCCCAGGTCGATGGCATAGTTTAATTGCGAAAGACGCGTAAAATGCCGCACAACATCCACTTCGGAAATTTCTGGCAGGGGTAATTCTTCCCGAACCAGACCGGCAGGTAGTTCGGATTTGGGTACATCTACAGCCGGGTATCGCATTCCGCGCCGACCGGGTACAGAAATATCACATAATTGTGGCTCAGGCATGGCTTGCCTCCGTAACCATTTCAGACAGCGAATCTACCAGTAAATCGATATCTTCCTGGCTGTTCATTTCGGTAAATGCCAGGAGCATATGATCTTTCAATTGAGGGTAATCCTGCCCGAGGTCGTAACCGCCCAGAATGCCATATTCCAACAAATGCTCGTTAATTTCAGACACCGGCAGAGGGCAGCGTACCCCAAACTCGTGGAAGAAAGGCGCCTCGGATCCCAGGCTGAAGCCAGGGATCTCAGCGATCTTTTTGGCAGCGTAGTGTGCCTTGTGGTAGCACAATTCGGCGACCTCACGCAGGCCATGCTTACCCAATATGCTCATATAGACTGTAGCAGCCAGCGCAATTAACCCCTGGTTGGTGCAGATATTGGAAGTGGCTTTTTCACGGCGGATATGCTGTTCGCGGGCGGTGAGGGTCAGTACATAGGCGCGTTGGCCACGGTTATCGATGGTTTCTCCGACCAGCCGGCCAGCCATTTTCCGTACATATTGCTGCCGCGTAGCGAAGATACCCAGATAGGGTCCCCCATAAGATAGAGGGATACCCAACGGCTGTCCCTCCCCGGTAACGATATCTGCGCCAAATTCACCCGGTGGTTTGAGCAATCCCAAAGCGATGGGATTGACCGCAACCGCCAATAAGGCTCCAGCATGGTGAACCTGATTTGCCAGGTCAGTGAAATCATAGACCCTGCCCAGGAAATCTGGATATTGCACTACAACCAGGGCTGTGTCCGCATCCAGGTATTTGTTCAGACCATCCGGCCCATTGTTCAACTCTTCCGGCCTATCGCCAACGACATACACCGGTGTACCCTGAACATAGGTATGCACGGTTTGCCGGTAGTGGGGGTGCAAGCCGGGAGATAAAACCATTTTGTTGCGTTTCCCGCGAAATTGGGCATAGGCCATGTTCACTGCTTCGGCTACCGCGGTTGCGCCATCATAATGGGAGGCATTGGACACATCCATCCCGGTTAATGCAGTGATCAGGCTTTGATATTCAAAAATGGCCTGCAGGGTACCCTGGGAAATTTCCGGCTGGTAGGGTGTGTACGCGGTGTAGAATTCGCCGCGGCGTATTATCGAGTCAACCACAGATGGAATGTAGTGATTGTACGCGCCAGCGCCGAGAAAGCAAATTAAATCCCGCACCGAAAAATTCGCACTGGCAATCTCATCCAACTCTTGCATGATCTCCATTTCGGTTGCAGCTTGCTCGAGTTGGAGTTCGGGAAAGCGGAATTTTTCAGGAACCGCTTCAAAGAGCTCTTGAATATCCTGGACGCCGATTTTTTCCAGCATCGCCGCGCGATCGGCCTCCGTATGTGGAATAAACATATTCTTCTGGCCTCCTCACCATTAATCTGGTCGGAAAAACTAAGCCGGGAAACGGTTCCCGGTGAAACAAAGTGGTTTAACTAATGCTCGCGCTCGGCGCAATATTTCTCATAAGCGTCAGCATCCATCAATCCTGCAACTTCATCCGGATTGCCCATCTGCAGTTTTACCATCCAGGCTTCTCCATAGGGGTCGCTGTTCACTTTTTCCGGGGTATCTGCCAGAGCCTCATTGACTGCGATGATTTTTCCGCTGACCGGCATATACACATCCGCAGCAGCTTTTACCGATTCAACCGTGGCACAGCTATCGCCCTGGCGTACCTCATCGCCTTCTGCGACCAATACTTCCACAAACACGATGTCGGAAAGCTGGTCCTGGGCGTAATCGGTAATACCGATGGTGCCGGTGTTGCCTTCAATTTGCAGCCATTCATCGTTCTTGGTGTATTTCAAATCACCGGGTATATTCATGGGTAAGCCTCCTCAAAGCGAATTCGGTGGAATGGTGACGATAAAAAAAGGGCGCACGCAAATTTGCGTGCGCCCCTGTCATTAACCTGTAGGTTTCGCGCCGCAGGCGCTTGCCCCGTAGGTGCCGGTTGTGATTTTTGCAGATTTACTCTCAGAAGAGCAAACTTCTGTTCTTTCACACACCAGTCTTTCCAGAGACGGTTGGCTACCGGGTCCTTTTACCTGAGAGTTTCATCTGGCCTGCTTTCCCAGATTTGCCCCTTCGGTGTCCTTACCTGGATCTCTCCCCGGATGCCAAAAGCGATCAATTCGTTAAAGAACACCTTCATTCTACGGTCGAGAGCAGGAAAAGTCAAGAATATTCGCTCGATCGCGATGGATTAACTGCGCAGGATATCGCGAGTCCAGCTGCCGACCAGCCAGTACTCGAAATCTTCGCCCTGACCGGTTCTGATGGCGCCAACAATGCCGTACCCCAGGGCAACCACCGGAATGAGGCTGATGACAATTGCGATTGGTATCAGGCAGAAGCCGATCAGCACCACCAGCAACACTGCGGTAACCGTCCAGGTCACCCCAATGAGCAAACCTGCTCCGACCCAGAACACCATCTGGAACAGGAAGGACTGGAATGCCTGGTAGGCAACGTAGCGGGAGCGTTCGCGGAAGATGAAGTAAATCACCAGCGCAGCCAGCGGACCAAGGAAGCCACTGAAAAGGTTTACTAAAATACTCAGGTGAGCCAGCGCAGCCCAGGTACGTTCTTCGGAAGGGGTTAATGGCTGGGAACCCATTACCGGTGGCGGGGTTTGCGTTGTGTATGCTGCACCTTCTGTTACCGTTTGCGGACGTTCCGCCTCGGGTTGTTCCGGACCCGGTTCAGCCTGGGGAATCTGTTCTTCAGGAATTTGGTCACTCATTGTTTGTCTCCTCTACGTTATTGCCAGAGCAGGTAAACCGGAGGGTAGCTCCCCAACCTTGCTGCCCGCGCTGACAGGCTTGATTGCTAACTTGCTAACCCTATCTACGATAATAATAAAGAACCGTCGCGTAAATCAGGGGATCCTCCCCTGGAGTGGGGAAAGCCAACCCAGAATAAATAACAGTGTGAACAAACTGCTGACAATTAATTGCCGAATACCAATGCGGGTCGGTTTGAGTCCTACAGCCGGCTTGATTAAGCTTCCATAAAGAGTCTCCAGCCATTGTAACCCATATGGGGCGATCAACAGCACAGGTACATAACCGGTCAGCGCCAGGCCGATAACCAATACCAAATTGAAGGTGGTATATAACCGCGCCCGGCGCGACATTCGCAAACGCGCGGGTAAATCGGGGAGGGATTTCAGGACGCGTTGCTCCAGGCGTGCATAGGCATATACTATGGACGCCGCCGATTGCAGCCAGACCAAAAGCCACAACCCGATGCCTGTATACGCTGGGAATCCTACCCCAACCCAATACGCAGCGGGTGCGGCCAGCGCAAGTACCCCCACGCCCACAATTTCTACACCTATCTGGCGGCGTTCTGCTCTGCGGCTGACCAGCGTCAGATGCCAGGCGAATACCGGTAAGCCCGGTAAGGCCAGCAGTAGGATGTAGGCATAACCGAGCCAGATCAACCCCAGAACTCCCAATAACCCGAACAGGCTATACAGACCGCTCCAGAAATATGCTGAAGGTAAATCCCGAGACGAGCGTCGCCCGCTGAGTGCTTTGATTAAAACCGTAACCGGTTGCCGGATTAAAAAAGCCGCCACTGCGCTCAAAACCAGGAAAAAAGTGGCTCCTGTCCAGTTCTGACCAGCAAATATGCCAATTAACATGGGGCTGAAAAGAAACACCCAGGAACCATGATCTTGCGGCAAGGCGACATGGATTTTGAGTAAATTCTCGCGTGAAAAACTATGTTCCATATTAGCACCAATGATGATAATGTTGAGATTGTAACCAAATTATAGTATCTGGATTCACAATCTCTGCTTTCTCTCGGAAGTTGTTAATCAAAAAGCTGGATGCCGGTCAGGCATCCAGCTTTTTTCAGCAAAAAAGGTTTTACGGACGGGTGTAGGCGCTGATATCGCCTCCCAGGTATTCGATCGTGTCGATCAACACCTGGATAACATATTTACCGTTATGGGCTGAGGCGCCTGGGTCCTTGGCGACATACTGGTAGTTGTAGGCGCCAATCAGCGATTTGGGTGTAAAGGTTGAGTATCCCTGTGTATCGCCCTCATCCCATACTCCATCGCCATTGACATCTGCAAAGAAGTACGGGTAGGCATGCAAATTGTACACAATCCCTTGGGCTTCTGATACGGTGGCGACATAAGCCTGTAACTGGCTTAACAACGCCGCCTGCAGGGTCTCGATCTCGCCCATCAATCCTTCCACCGAACCATCGCCATCGTAATCCACCTCATCGCCTGGCGCGCGCAGAGCAACTACATCTTCCACCTGGTGGCAGGCAAAGCAGGCTGTCTCATTGACAGTCAGAGCGTGGGTTTGGTGGCATTCTGTACAGGTATCGAAACCTTCAACGTGCACGTTGCGTCCCAGATATTCCTTACCTTCGAACTGGTAGATACCTTCTGCTTCTGAGCCGAACAGCGTTGAACCGGCCGCGAAGTAATGGATGTTGATGAAGCGCAGATTTTCATCCACGGTATCGAGTGGTTTTTCACCGATTGCCGCGTCTACCTGCGTCTTGGATGCACGCCCCTGGTGGCAGTTAATGCACAGGTTATTATCGGGGTCGGGCATTTCCAGCCGGGCTCCGCTGGGGAAAGCCACCGCGCCAACTTCGTAGCGGGTGAAAGTCACCAGATCGTTATGGCAGGTGGTGCAATCTAACCCATTGGTCGCCGGCTGGGAGATGGTTGTCCCCTCAGCCAGGAACATGGGTAGACCGGAACCGGTATGGCATTTGACACAGGATCCGGGAACGATGCCGCCATCTTCTTCTCCGTCCCAGTGCCGGAAGGCTTCTTCGGATCCGGCGAAGTGACCCGCGTCGATCCGCGCCGCACTGGAAAGATCGACCGGCGTGGCCAGCGCTTCATTCAGATTTTCGATGGAATCGTACATCAACTGGATTGCATATTTCCCGCCGTGCGCGAAATTACCCGGATCCTTGAGGGAAACCTGGTAATTGTAAGCAGCTTTGGCGAGTCGCGCAGTCCAGGATTTGTACGCATTGGGGAAGGCAGCTTCACCTTCGTCCACCGAGCCGTTGGCGTTGGTATCGTTGAAGAAATAGGGGTAGGTTGCAACGTCGTACACGATTGGGCTGCCGGCAACTTCGCTGGCGTAAGCCTGCATGGCGGTGTAGAGCAGGGTGCGTAAACCTTCAACTTCATAAAACACACCTTCTTCGGTGTCGCCATCGCCATCATAGTCCACCATCGAAGCTGCAGTCCGAATGTTCTTCAGCGATTCTACATCTGTCACACCGGTGTGGCAAACCGCACATTCATTGACCTTCAGCTCCAGGGTGTGCGAATTATGGCAACCGATGCAGCTATCGTAACCTTCAACATGGTTGAATTTGGCGTCGTAGGTTTTACCTTCGTATTGATAACCACCCTGCACCAGGGAGCCGTATTGAGTTGCGGCAGCGGCGTAATAGTGAATGTTGACAAAACCGAGCTCTTCCGTCGGTGTGTCTTCATCGGTTACGCCAGCTTCTTCGATCGCGGCATCCACAGAGGCTTTCGAGGCGCGGCCCTGATGGCAAAGCATACAACGCGCTTCGTCGCCCAGACCGGTGATCTCCGCCCCGGACGGAAAGGTTACCGTATCCAGTACCTGGGTGGCATCGTTATGGCAGGCTACACAGGTGACCACGGTGCCAATCGGAGCATCAGCTTCGACGCTGCCGGCTGCTGACCCGTCTACACCCAGGAAGTCCAGCATACCGGGTGTGCTGTGGCATCTTGCGCAATCGGCGGGGACGACTGCCGGGTCGTCCTCATCCCAATGTACAAAAGCCTCAGCCGAGGCATCGGCATGTGGCGAGCTTGCCCACATTTCCTCGTAAGGCACCTCGACTGCAGCGCCTTCAGGGCAGGGGGTAGGCTCAGGACAGGTTGGGCATTCGGGGCATTCCTGCGTTGGAAGTGTAGCCTGTGTGGCTTCGGGAGTACTCGGAGCGCCGGCACAGGCCGCCAGCACCAGGCTCACCAGCAAGAGCCCGAAAGCCAGAAATAAAGCTTTTCGAACGGATAGGGTCATATCATTCTCCTCAGAACGTTTTGCACGATGAATTTCCGTTGCCGATTATTAATCTTCCGCTTTCGTTTGTTTGGTTTACCACCTCCTGTATGAGAATATATTTACAGAAACTCAGCCAGGGTTAATTATACATTAAGCATTACGATTGTCGAGTTACATTGCTCATATATTGTGAGAGAAATCACATTGAATATATGACAGATTGTTACCTCACACTTTTCTTGCCGGAATTAAGTCATCTGTTGCATGCTATAATGGGCGCAATCAGGAGCCAGATAATGCACATGCTCGTCGGTCAGGTGCCAATCAATCCCAACCTTTCAACCTACCGTGCCATGCGGGTGACGGGCTGGCGTGTGCTGGCAGCTTGAGAAAATAGGTTCAGGTTATTGTCGCCCGACGCAGAATGCGTAGGGCGATTTCATTTCTGAGGAGCGGCATTCATGTATAAATCGCACACTTGTGGGGAACTTCGGTCTGAACATGCCGGTCAGCAGGTTACCCTGGCGGGTTGGGTTCACCGGCGGCGTGACCATGGTGGGGTTACTTTTATCGACTTACGGGATCGTTTCGGAATTGTTCAGGTCGTGGCGAATCCGGAAAATGCTCCTGAGGCTCACCGACCTCTGGTGGAGGTCCGTTCCGAGTGGGTTTTACAGATTACTGGTTTGGTGCGCTTACGCCCATCTGGCATGGAAAACCCCCGCTTACCCACCGGTGAAATCGAAGTTGAAGCCATTGAAGTCAGGATATTAAACCCTTCCAAAACCCCACCATTTTTAATCAACAAGGATGAAGAAGTCGATGAACAGGCGCGCCTGAAATATCGTTACCTGGATTTACGCAAGGAAAGAATGCGCGACAACCTGATTTTACGGCACAGAGTAGTCAAGTTCATCCGTGATTTTCTGGATGAACGTGGTTTTATCGAAGTGGAAACGCCGATTTTGTTCAAAGCCACCCCAGAAGGGGCGCGGGATTATCTGGTACCCTCGCGCGTTCATCCAGGCGAATTTTATGCTTTACCTCAATCCCCTCAACAATTGAAACAGTTATTAATGGTCGGCGGCATCGAGAGATACTTCCAGATTGCGCGCTGTTTTCGAGATGAAGACCAGCGCGGAGATCGCCAGCCGGAATTTACCCAGTTGGATCTGGAAATGTCGTTCATCGAACGCGAAGATATTATGGATCTGGTCGAAGAAATGTATACCAAGCTGGTAAAACAGGTGGTGCCGGATAAAAAAATCTTCGCTACACCCTGGCCTCGGTTGACGTATCAAGAAGCCATGGTAAGGTTTGGCAAGGATAACCCGGATTTACGGTTTGGTATGGAGCTGCACGACCTGACAGAGTGGTCGGCGGGTTGTGGCTTTAAAGTGTTTGAAGATACGGTGGCCCAAGGTGGGCAGGTGCGCGGTATCAACGCACGGGGGCTGGGTGAGTACAGCCGCAAGCAAATTGACGAGCTTACGTCCTGGGTGGGGCAATACGGCGCCCGGGGATTGGCTTATCTGGCGATCACCCCTGCGGGTGAAGAGCGCTCTTCATTTGCAAAATTCCTGACTTCAGACAAGCTACAGGAATTAAAAACCAGCTTCGATGCTCAGCCAGGAGATTTAATTTTGATTGTGGCTGACCGCCCGCCGATCGTATTTGAGTCTCTGGGTCGGTTGCGGGTTTATCTGGCAGATCGGCTTGGTTTACGCTCTCCAGATATCTTCGCCTTTTGTTGGGTAATTGATTTCCCCTTAGTCAACTGGAATGAAGGGGAAAAACGCTGGGATCCCAGCCATCATCTATTCACAGCGCCCATTTCGGAAGATATCCCTCTACTGGATGAAGACCCTTCCCGGGCGCGCGGCCAGCAGTACGATTTAGTGTTAAATGATAACGAAATTGGTGGCGGCTCGATCCGGATTCATGACCGCTCCCTTCAAGAAAAAGTGTTCAAATTAATTGGCCTGGATCCCCAGGTGGCACAGGAACGTTTTGGACACATGCTGGAAGCTTTTGAATATGGGCCTCCGCCGCACGGCGGGATCGCGTCCGGAATTGATCGCTTGTGTATGATCCTGGCAGATGCGCCCAATATTCGCGAGGTAATCGCCTTTCCCAAGAACCAGGCAGCCCGGGATGTCATGGCGGATGCGCCTTCACCGGTCGAGGAACAGCAGCTCAAAGAGCTTCATATCCGCCTGGATTTGTAGCGGAAAAGTAACCGGAGGATGAAGATGGGTAAAGTTGCCGATCTCCTCGAACACAAAGGGGAGGAGCTCTGGTTTGTCCCACCTGATGCAAGCCTGGTGGTGGCGATCCAAGTGATGGCCGATCAGGATATTGGCGCGGTAGCTGTTATCGCTGATGGCTGTCTGGTGGGCATCCTATCTGAACGTGATTGTGTACGCAGGGTCATGTTAGCTGGAATCCCCCCAGAATCGGTAAAAGTGAGTGAGGTGATGACCCCCACAGTGATTTTTGCCCGGCCGGAATTTGGTCTTAAAAGCTGCCTGTTAATTATGACGGATAATCATATTCGCCACCTGCCCGTCATCGATCATGGGAAAGTGATTGGCCTGCTTACGCTGGGAGATGTAGCCAGGGCATTGATAAGTAACTCTCCAATGACTCCCTGAACCGCGCACGAATAAAAAAAAGCCCTGGATCGGGGCTTTTTTTTATCTACAAGTTGGGTTTATTTACTTGTACGCACTTTGTGTTGTAAGGTGCGTGCCAGGATACTTTCCAGCTCGTCGTTGGATTTTTCCGTTTTCCGGGTTGGTTTGCGTTCTTCCACTGGAGCCTGGCGAGATCGTTCCATCGCCTCCCGTAAGGCAATTTCCATAGCAGTGGGCACGGCAGCTTCCTCTTCTGCAACCACTTCCTCTGTTTTTTGACGGCTGGGTCGGGTTTGTTTTTCAGGTTTGGGGGTCGGTTCTGGGGGCGGTTGGACCGCTTTCATGCTCAACTTGACCTGTTTTTTCCGGCGATTAACGCTCAATACTTTCACTTCCACTTCTTCGCCTTCTTTGACCACTTCTCCAGGTTCTTTGACATACCCATGCGCCAGTTCACTGATATGCACCAACCCTGGGCGTTCCGCGCCAATTTCGACAAAAGCGCCGAATTTTTCCAGGCGGGTGACAGTACCTTTCAGCACCATTCCTTCTTCGATTTCTCGCCATTCCAGGCTCAGTGGCTCAATCATGGTCAGTTCGATTCGCCCTTTTTTAGGGAATACCCGGCGCACCCACAGATCCACGGTTTGTCCCACTTCCAGGACGTCTTCCACCCGGTTTACAGGCTCTTTTCTCAACTGTGATATATGGATCACACCCGGTTTATCCAGTCCCAAATCGACGATCGCCCCCGCCAGGGTGATCTTGGTCACTTTACCGGTAAGTTTCGTTTTTGGTTGAATATCCGCCAGGGTGCGCACCTCGATTGGGCCTTCAGCGGCTAATGTTGTCGTTTCCATGACACACTCTCCAGACAATACACTTATATAGAATCTACCACGGGGGCAGTCAGGGGCTGAGTTCTTGATTACAACTCGCGAACGGAGATTATAACCCCCTGCAGGTGAAATGTCAAAGTTTATTCATCCGGCTTTGGTATGAGGATTACACCCCCAGGTCCTCCGCACTAAAGGCTCATCGTTTTATCAACCATGATATGCGATCATATGATAACAGATAGTGAAATATTGTCACCATGGCCAGAATCAGCCCCCAATTTTGGCGCTGAGAGGCATTCAATGCCCAGACTGCCACGAAGAAATACATTATTTCGTAAACCAGACGAATGATTCCAGGAACCGCAACCGGCGCGTCCGAAGGGTCACCGGGAACTCGGAAAATACCCCAGATTAACGCTGCCCCAAGCGGCAACCCGAGAGTCCAAACAAACCTTGTTAAACCTTCATGCTGCGTCCACCCCCAATAACCCATCGCGAACAAACCTGCCAGTTCTAGAATAAACCGTAATCCCAGGTTTAGGGGATGGTTGCTCATGGTATCTCCTTTGAACGGAGGCTGCCAGGTTGGCGATTTATAGCTTGACTGGAGCTTATCGGGCTTATTTCAGCCCGAACAATCCAGTTCAGGCGTCAAAGTTCGAGTCGACTCTGGCTGGTATAATTTTTTTATGGCGAAACCGGTTGAATCACAAACTTTTCGACCAGCTTTGACCAGTCGAAAAGGGGAAATTGGTAGTTGGGTGTCATTTTTCATTGCAGTCTTTTCCGGGTGGGTGCTCTTGCGACAGGGGAGCAGTCTGGTCTGGTTTATTGCCCTGTTTGCCGCCCTGTTTCTCTTCGTCGCGATCGGTACCACGCTGGCGAACTGGATGGAACGGAAAACGATATTGACTATTCAACCCGAAGGTGTCTTTTTTACCAATGGTTTACGGCGGGTGTTCCTGAAGTGGGAGGAGATTAAAGAATTACGCATTTTACCCGCCCGTTGGGGAAATAGCGTGCATGTGATCGGCGATCAGGCTCATTTTCATTACCTGTTGGGTGGACAGGTTTCGGTTATGGGGCGTGGTAGAGAACGAATTGGTTTTACTCAGGGTGAGCAAATTTTGAAAATTTTAATGTCGAGGACCGGACTCACCCCTCTGAATTCATCATCCTGATCTGTTGATCAACCCATAGCCGGCGGATCCATAATCGTCCCGTACAGATTTACCGATCAAAAAAGAATGTTGGCGAGTTCACGCCGGTATTCTTCCGTCAATTCATGTTGGTCACCCAACAATTCAAACACACCTAAAACTACCCGGTGGACTTCTCCGCCCCGGTACCTCCGGTCTTCGCGTAGGATTGTTAAAAGTCCATCCAGAGCAGCTGCATAATTTTGACGTTTGATCAGGAGTAACGACCTTTGATACAGGGCGGATAGATCATTTTCTTCCTGTTCGCCGGATTTATCGCTGGCCAAAGCCTCTACCAGAGGTTGTAATCTTTCACTGGCACTCATTTCCTGGCTTATGGGGAAATATGCCAGTAATTCCTGGGCTTCGTCAGCACGATCTTGAAAAATCAGGCTCTTGATCAACCCAAGCAGGGCTTTTGGGTTTCCAGGTCGCAGCTTTAATAC
>JAGUYX010000035.1 GCA_020061145.1 Anaerolineales bacterium
ATTTACCTTCAGATTGCGTGAGTTGCCATGTTGAGCCGGAGATTCATGCTGGTGCGTTTGGCACCAGTTGTGAGCGCTGTCACACCACCACTGCATGGGCTCCTGCCAGATTGGTTTCCCATACCTTCCCCCTGGATCATGGCGAATCTGGGCAGCTGGATTGCCAGACCTGCCATCTGGAAACGTATGTGGAATACACCTGTTATACCTGCCACGAGCATGATCCTGCTGAAACCGAAGAAAAACATCGAGAAGAAGGCATTATCGGCGCTGAATTACTCAGATGTGCCGAATGTCACCCGACAGGTGAAAATGATGAAGACTGAAACGGCAGGCAAAACACGGATCTCAAATATCCCAAAAGTATTAATTATTGTTTCTGCCGTGATTTTGATTTTATTGATCTTGTTCTTCACCTATGTATATGTTCTGGCAGCCAACCACCCCTTCAGCGCAGGCCACAGGCTGTTTCCTCTCCAAAACTACGCAGAAAACATCCGCTTACGGTTGATGACCGAACCGGTTGAGAAAACCGGTTACCTGGTTGAAATCTGCGAACAACGTCTGCTCGATCTGGCGCTGACCTCAGGCTCTCCAGATGAGCTGTTCGCCCTGGATTTTTTCAATCAATCATTGGATAAATTGATCCTCTCCTTGCAAAATATCCCTGCGGATCAGGCTTACCTCGTTCGTCCCCGGTTATATGCATTGTTAGAGCAGTTAAACAATGTCGTATTTTATTTAACCTATAGCAAAGAAAATTATCCAGATTTATACGCCACTTTCACTGCAAAAATTGGTGTGATCGACAGTGTGATGCGCGATCCAGAATTTCAGCTGGCAGGCCTGGTCGTTCAGGATGGCCAAATCAGCATTAATCTGCCTGCATTATTGAATGGTTCCGGGAATGGAATAACTATCCCAACACCAACCCCTGCAGGTTTTGATCCACTCGCAGTGCCATTTCCTCCTGGAAGCGCCGGCGCGCAGCATGCATTTTTCCCTCTAATCGGTGGGCACGCCAACCTGGGTTGCTGGGACTGTCATACTGGAGAACAATATTCCGGGCTCTCCCCGGTTTGCGAAGCCTGTCACCTTCAGGACCGGCCGGTCGAACATTATCCCGGCGAGTGTGTGTCCTGCCATACTCCCGAATCCTGGCAACTGGTATCTTTCGACCATAGCCTGGTGGGTGAAAATTCCTGTACTACCTGCCATCTAAAGGATCGCCCACCTCGTCACTATGAAGGTGAATGTGTGCTTTGCCATTCAACCCAGGCCTGGACTCCAGCAACTTTCAATCATGAAGCAGTCAATGCGGTCAACTGCCAGCAATGCCACCTACCGGATCGTCCTGCCAATCACTATACGGGGCAATGTTCGCTCTGCCATAACACTGTCCGCTGGTCGGAGGCGAACTTTAATCATAGCGCTGTAGATGCCACAAACTGCCAGCAGTGCCACAATTCCGATAAACCCGCCAACCATTTTAGCGGACAGTGTTCTCTCTGTCACACGACCAATGCCTGGCGACCTGCTTCATTCAACCATAGCGCCATGCAGGCAACTGATTGTCAGGCATGCCACTTGAAAGATAAGCCCGCCAATCATTTCGATGGTCAATGTTCCCTGTGCCATAATACCTCGCGTTGGGGAGATGCAACCTTCAACCACCAGGCGTTTGGCGCCAGCGACTGCCAGGCGTGTCATTTGAAAGATAAGCCTGCCAATCATTTTGCAGGCCAATGTTCAGCCTGCCATGGAACGGGTGGTTGGCGACCAGCGCGGTTCGACCATGCTGCAGCCAATGCAACCGATTGCCAGGCCTGCCATCTTCGCGACCGGCCTCAAAATCACTTTGAAGGGCAATGCTCGCAGTGCCATAACACCAGCAACTGGAATGACGCCAGTTTCAACCACCGTTTCCCCATCGATCATAAAGATGCAGATGGCGATTGTTCCGTGTGCCACCCCAGTGGGCCACCCGCCTGGACGTGTTACGTGTGCCATGACCGGGCAAAAACCATAGAGAAACATGACGAAAAAAACATCACGGATATTGATCAGCGGTGTACAGATTGCCATCCTGATGGTGATGACTGATCGATAGCCCTCAGCTGTCCGAGGCAATCAACACCAGAAAATTGAGAAAACGAATGAATCTGCACAAATTGTTATCCAAAGACGTTCGTAAACAGAAAGTTCTGGCGGAAGGCCAGGTTGTTCCGGATTCCTTTCGCTGTGTCCAATGCGGGATCTGTTCCTATTCGTGCCCGATCGGCATTGATGTACGCAGGTTTGCCTGGAATGGCGTGCCCATCCACGACAGTCATTGTCTGACGTGCGGGGAATGCGTAAATCGTTGTCCACGAGGGGTGTTACGTTTCGAACGGATTAATTTTTTTGAGCAGGTAAACGAAGCATAGGAGCCTTATTCGATGCGTTACGTCATTGCCGGCGCAGGTGCAGCGGGAATTTCTGCCGCTGAGAGTATCCGAGAGATCGATCCCACGGGCGAGATCTTTATCTTTACGAATGAACCTTATGGTTTTTATTCCCGGCCCGGTCTGGCTTATATGCTTACCGGCGAAATTCCAGAGAAACAGTTATATCCTTTTCCAAAAGCCTATTTCCAAAAACATGGCATACAAATCTGGCATAATTCAGTGACCAGGATAATTCCCCAACAACACCAGATCGAACTCGAAAGTGGATCCTCGATAACATACGATAAATTGTTAATCGCCACCGGATCCAGCGCAGTACAACCTGATATTCCCGGTATCCATCTTGAAGGTGTTGTCAAACTGGATAACCTGAAAGATGCACAGGAGATTCTTTCGCGCAGGCGGAAAACCAAAGCAGCGGTTGTGGTTGGCGGGGGGATTACTGCCCTCGAGTTGGTTGAAGGGTTTCATTCAGGCCGTATACAAACCCATTTCTTTTTGCGCAAAGACCGGTATTGGAGCAGTGTCCTGGATGAAACCGAATCACGGATTATCCTCTCCCGGTTAGCTGATGAGGGCGTTCGCCTGCATTACCACACTGAACTTATTTCGATCGAGGAGAAGGACGGAAGGGTCAGTGGAGTATATACGAATTCCGGAGAATTAATCCCTTGTCAGATGGTGGCGATTGCGATTGGGGTACGTCCCAATATACAAATTGCACGTCTCGCTGGTTTACAGGTGGATAAGGGTATTTTGGTAGATCCATACTTGCGGACCAGCGATCCAGATATATACGCAGCTGGAGATGTAGCTCAGGTGTTCGATCCCGATTTGGGTAAAGCCAATCTTGATATTCTCTGGGGACCTGCCAGGGTCGAAGGGCGTTTTGCGGGATTGAATATGGCTGGCAACGAGGCGGTTTATCGTAAACAAACTCCGCTGAATGTTACACGATTGGCTGGACTTACCACAACCATTATTGGCGCGGTAGGAAATGGACGGCAAGATGATGAGGATTTACTGACCATTTCCCGGGGGGATAGTGAAACCTGGCGTGAATTCCCGGATGCGATCATTGCCCAGGAGGGATTCGAGATCAATCG
>JAGUYX010000270.1 GCA_020061145.1 Anaerolineales bacterium
GCACCGATCAATGAAGAATTCAGGCGTGTTGTTCAGGAAATGCAACTTGGGGTTCCCATGGAACGGGCTCTGGATAATCTTTATCGGCGGGTACCCAGCGACGATCTGGACCTGGTAATTACGGCAATCAACGTTCAGCGTGAGGTGGGTGGTAATCTGGCAGAAATTCTGGATACGATCTCGTATACCATTCGTGAGCGGATCAGGATCAAGGGCGAGATTCGCGTGCTGACTGCACAGGTGATGTATTCGGGCAGGTTTTTGGCGGTATTACCGATCATTTTATCTTTATTATTGTGGATGATTAACCGTCCTTATATGATGAAATTTTTCGAGCCTCAAAGTCGGTTGTGTGGTCTCGGATTACTCGGCTGCGGTGGAGCCATGATTGTAGCCGGGTATTTTGTGATGAACAAAATTGCGGATATCGATATCTGATATTGGTTTTTAGGATACGGAGTTAAGTCGATGATCATTCCAGGTCTTATCATTCTCGCAGTGCTGGTTGTCATTGGCGCCATTGCACTGATCATTATTGGATTTCGCGCCGAAACCGAAGAAGATCCAATCCAGATAAGATTGGGAGAATTCGCCGAAAGTGGTGAACCGATCTCGCTCGAACAAATAGAGCTTTCTCAATCTTTTTCGGAACGTATTATTATCCCCATTGGACGGAAGCTGGGCGAGGTTGTCATCCGTTTTACGCCTCAAAATGCTATCCAGCAAACCGCCAAGAAACTCGAGCGTGCCGGGAATCCATCAGGTCTGGACCCAACTTTATTCTGGGCGCTGCGATTCCTGGGATTAGGTTTGGGCGTAGTTTTTCTGTTTGTTTCATTCGTCGCTCCCGAAGGAAGTTTCATCAAAGGGAGAGGACTGCTGATAGCGTTGCCCGCGGCGGCACTGGGGTTTTACCTGCCTGAGCTCTGGCTGCGCAGCAAAATCAATAATCGCCAGACGGATATCCGCCGGGCGATGCCGGACGCTCTGGACCTGCTGACCATCTGCGTCGAAGCTGGCCTGGGATTCGATGCGGCAATGGCCAAAGTTCATGAGAAATGGGATAACCAGCTGGCCTTGGCGTTTGGCAGGGTTATTCGCGAGATTCAGCTTGGAAAACTCCGCCGGGAAGCCCTGCGCGACATGGCAGATCGCCTGGGTATACCTGAAATGTCCAGTTTTGTGGCTGCGGTCATTCAAAGCGAGCAATTGGGGGTCAGCATGGCCAAAGTGTTACGCATCCAATCCGAACAGATGCGGGTAAAACGTCGCCAGATGGCAGAGGAGGAAGCCCATAAGGCACCCATTAAGATGCTGTTTCCAATGGCTTTATTAATCTTTCCATCGATTATGATCGTTTTATTAGGACCGGCGGCATTAATTCTGATGCAGTCTGCACTGGGTGATATGTTCTTCTAAGCTGCCTGTTGTATCCGGTACGGCCGACAATTTCGTTTATATACACCAATTTCGCTGAAGGGTATTCATCGAACAACGAGAGGATATCTTTCGGTAACATGAACAATACTCCATATTGGATTTACAAACAGGTTTGGAAGACTCTGGATTGGGTCTTTCCACCTTCGTGTGGGGGATGCGGATCGGCAGGTGAGAAATGGTGTTTAAAATGTCAGGGGGAAGTTCGTCGAATAACGGGGAATTTATGTCCGCTGTGTGGAAGAGAAACTCGTAATTCTGGAAAAATTTGCTCGCTTTGCTCCCATGATCCCCCTGAATATTCAGCATTACGATCCTATGGGTATTTCACCGGTCCATTGCGCAATGCAATTCATCGGCTGAAATACCAGAGGGATATCGGCCTGGGTGCGGTCTTTGGGTCTATGCTTAGCGAGCTAATCATGTCTTTGGAATGGCAAGCGGACCTGGTAGTCCCTGTTCCGTTGAGTAAAAACCGGCTGGCACAGAGAGGATATAATCAGGCTGCAATCATTGCTTATCCCCTGGCTATGATGAGCAAAATGTCTTATGTGCCTCAGGCTGTTGTTCGCACGCGAGATACCCGTTCGCAAGTGGATTTGAATCGAGAAGAGCGAAAACTAAATGTAGCGGGTGCGTTTAAAGCCAGACCAAAATACATTAATGGGAAGTCCATCATGCTGGTTGATGATGTGGCCACCACCGGTTCGACACTCGCAGCCTGCACGCGAGCATTAACACAGGCGGGAGCGAAAGATGTTTATTGTTTGACGTTGGCTCGAGCGCTTGATTATGCTGGACAGGAGCAATTGTCCGGAAAGTCATACCAACCCTAGGTTTTCTAATACAATCGGAGGTTTCTATGACGCTTGAGGTAGAAGTAACCACAAGAAATATGGAGTTGACGGATCGAATACATGATTATGTGGTGAAAAAAGTATCCAAATTAGACCGTTATCTGAACGGGATTGAGGAGGTTAGAGTCGACCTGGCCCATGCTAAATCAGCTCGGAGCGCTGCGGACCGTCAGGTAGCCCAGATCACTGTCCGGGGTAAAGGGTTCATTTTACGAGCAGAAGAACGCTCTGATAATATTTACGCTGCCATTGATACTGCTCTCGATAAAATCCAGCGTCGCATTTACCGCTATAAAGGGAAACGTTATCGCGGGCGGTATGAAGTTCCAGAATATGAAGAGATGGAACCCGTCGCGGAGATTGTTGAAGAAGAGGAACCGGTTACCCCGACGATTGCCAGAAGAAAGCGGTTTAATTTGATACCCATGGATGAGATGGAGGCTATCGAACAAATGGCCTTACTGGGGCACGAATCCTTTTTCGTTTTCTTCAACGCTAACACCAATGCGATTAATGTCCTGTATCGCAGACGGGATGGCACTTACGGATTGATTGAGCCTGCCGTCGCCTGAATCCACCACGGATCTGAAAGAACACTCACCCTGATTAATCTGGTCCAGGGTGAGTGTTGCCGTCTCCTATGGGAATATATCCATTAAGCGGTGTTATACTGAGCAAAATTTTTATGCAATTACTGTTTATTTTCATTCATCGGGAGAACCAGGATGAGTCTTGATGTGTTTTCAGTTACCAGGCAGGCTGAACTTCTGGATACAACTACGATCAAAGAACAAGAGATTCAGGATGCAGTCACACAAATTCTGACTGCCCTGGGGGAAGATCCAGATCGGGAGGGGTTACTCCGCACGCCGATGCGGGTGGCAGAGATGTTCAAGGAATTACTTGCCGGCTACCGCGAGGATCCCGTTGCGCTAATTAATGACGCTCTTTTTGAGGTCACCTACGACGAGATGGTACTGGTTCGAGATATCGAATTTTACAGCCTGTGTGAACATCACATATTACCCTTTATTGGGCGGGCACATGTCGCATATATTCCAAATGGCAGGGTTCTTGGTCTCTCAAAAATACCGCGGGTAGTGGATATGTTTGCCCGAAGACTACAAATCCAGGAGAGAATGACCCGCCAAATAGCCGATTTCCTGGATACAGTTCTCTCCCCAGGAGGCGTTGCTGTGGTTGTCGAAGGGCTGCATTTGTGTTCCATGATGCGCGGGGTGAAAAAGCATGATGCACGCATGACCACATCAGCCATGTTGGGGATGTTCCGCTCTAATCTGGCAACTCGACAGGAATTTTTAGATAATATTTCCCGAGGCGCCAATCCAATGATGTATTAAATTTCGCATAAACATTTAAGTCCGGGCAATTTGCTGAAAGTTTATTTTACGAGCAAGGAAAATAGTTGGCGATTTGCTTTAGTGAATGGCTGGTTTAATCCTATATGAAATCATATTTTTTTCAACCAATCACCTGCCCCTGCATATTGGGTATTATCGGCGCAATTAATTCGTTGGTATCCTATGCTTTAGCGTAACTTCGCTAATTAATTTTTCAGCGATAAGCTTGAGTGGTAGGTTTCTCTGGGGATCAACCAGATGTGGCGCAATTTCTGCTGCCGGAACTGCCAGATGCGCCAGGCGAAATAGATCCGGTTCAATAATTCGATCATCGAAAACCAGAATGTCCAGATCAATCGTGCGCGGGGCAAATATGTCTTTTGTTCTCTCTCGCCCTAATCTACGCTCAATCGGCCTTAGATAGCGGTATTTTAATGTCTTTAGGGTTAATGTCGTAACGATTTCACACGCAGCGTTGAGATAATTTCCACCCTCTGAGCCATAAGGTGGGGTTTCGTATATGTTCGATACCCTGAGTAACTTGAACTTCATATCGAGCAGGCTGAGCGCAGCCTGGATGTTCTTCTCAGGATCGATATTTGATCCGAGACTGATTAATACCTGATGATCAGCCAAAATCCCCTCGGCTTCGTTCAATTTCAACTCCCACTGACGCCGTAAATCGGACTGCACCCGGTTTTTCCACCCGCACATTTACTTTTTCCACCTTTGGATCTTCCAGACAGATGCGCGCAAGGTCGGTAGCCAGCGCTTCGACGGTGAATCTGGCAGCTGTTTCTGCGTGTTTTTGCACTTTCTTGGAGACAGTTCGATAATTTATGCAATCTTCGATATTATCTGTATTCCCGGCAGTCCGCAAATCTCCGTAAAGTATCAGATTAATTCTGATTTCCTGTGGTTTTTCTCTTTCCCAGTCATTGACGCCGATAATTCCTCTGGCTACCAGATCTTTAATATGTACTGTGTCCATGTTATCCCTTTTCGGTGGTGATTGGATAAAATAATTTGTTGATTACATAAAGTGAAACCGCCAGGATCAACCAGGATATTACCTGGCCGGTACGCAATTGAAAAATTAAATTGCTGTCTGCGCGGAAATATTCCAGTATCAGGCGCCAGGTAGAACTTAATGCACTAAATAAAAAGAAAATTACGCCGGCAGGCAAAGAAGGTTGCCGGTAAATCAGGAAAATAATTACAGCGAGGACCAATAAGCTTGCGCAGATTTCATAAATCTGGCTGGGGTGGCGGTTTGCTCCCCACAAATTAATCGCCCAGGGGAGTTCCGACGGCCGGCCAAAACCTGTTCCGACAGCAAGATTTGCCAGGGAGTGAGCTACAAGGAACACGCCCAATAAAGGTGTACTTGCATCAAAAAAGTTCAGCCAGCGAAAATGTTTACGCTGTCCGAAAATAAGTATGGCGAGAGCGGAAAAAATAATGCCCCCCCATAGATCGAAAAGTTGCAAGTTTAAAGAAAAAATGCTGCCAGGAGACTCCGCGAATACATCCCAATGCAGCACTACATAACTGAGCCGCGCTCCGATCAAACCAAAAATTAATGCCAGGCTGGCGGCATTCCAAATATGTCCGGCTGGAAATTTAACTTTCGGAGCCAGCTTTTCCGCAAGGGTCAGGCCAATCCAGATTCCGATCAAGTAAATCAAACCTTGCGCCTGGAGTGCAAGTGGTCCAATCTGGATAATTGGGAACATTATTCATCTCCTCCTGAAAGGAGGTTTTCTGCCCGGAGGCGTAACAATACTTCAGACATGGGTCCACCAATAACAACTTCTTGAATGGTTCCCGTTGGCGATATGAAAAAGGTAGTGGGGAGTGCATTTACCCGGTAAAGCTGGTTGACTTTCCCATCAAAATCAAACAGGATGGGAAAATTTAATCCATGTAATGCAGCAAATTCCAGCGCTTTTACCCGCGAATCTATGTGGGTAGCATTGACGGCGAGTACCGTCAGCCCTTGCTGGCGATATTGCTGGTAAATTTCTTCCATTGCAGGCATTTCTTCCCGGCATGGTAAACACCAGCTGGCCCAAAAATTTAAAATAATCGCCTGACCTTCCAGATTATTCAGCCGAACCAGCTCTCCGAGGTCATTCTGAAGCTCAAAATCTGGCGCCTGAAACCCTGCTGCAGGTGCAGTCGCACGCCACGCCCGCGTCTCTTCTGGATCCACAGCGCTATAATAAACCCAGGCAGCGCCAAAGATCAGGATAATTAATGAAGTTATTCGCAATTTTATTTGTGACACACGGCGATTGTAATGAGGGAAGGCCGGCATGTCCAGTGATCTAAGATCTTTCTCATGCATACTTAAGAAGTGCGTAATATGTTCTTGATAGAATACGTCCAAAAGGATGGTAATTGTAGTTTATCTTATTAAGCACTCAGGCCATCTACCCGGCGAAAGGAGTTGTTCATGCTGTCACGACTGCATAAACTTCTTCACAAATATAAAATGGCAGGCAGAAAAACTTTGAAAATCCTGGCGATCTCGATGCCTGTAATTGGGGTAATGCTTACCGGTTGTAATCAAACCACGACCACTCCTGAAATCGATGTTCAAGATGCACCGGCAGTACAGCCTGCCACACAGGAGGCAGCCTATCCTGCTCCGACTCAGATTCAGCCTGTTACCGGCAGTTATCCCGCTCCTGAAAACGCTCAGCAAAAATACCCCGCACCAGATGAATCTTCTACCGGTAGCACACCCCCGGAGGCCACTGCTCCTGAACCGCGGCAGGGTCTCGCCGCCACAGATCCAGAGGGTGTCTTGCTGGCTGCCGGTAAACCAACACTGGTCGAATTTTTCGCATTTTGGTGACCAACCTGCCGTGCAATGGCGCCCATGGTTCATGGGCTTGAAGCTGAATATCACCAGGAAATTAATTTCGTGTATCTGGATATTGACGATTCACGTAATGACCGGTTCAAGCAGCAACTTGGTTTTCGCTATCAACCGCATTTCTTCCTGTTGGATGGGGATGGCGAAGTTCTAAATGTTTGGGTTGGAAGGGTAAGCGAGGAAGATTTCCGCGCTGCATTTGAATCCGCTCTGACTCTGCAAGAAAACCAGAATAATTAGCTTAATCTCCCTTGACAATTTCTGTTATGTAGGAGATAATCAATGGCGTACCCCCCCCAGGGGGGTAGGGAGATTAGTATGATTGACCATGAGGATTCGATTCGCCGCTTGAAAACCGTTGAAGGACACATCCGCGGTATACAACGTATGCTGGATGAAAGAGCCTATTGTATTGATATTATCCGGCAGATTGAAGCCGTCCAAAGCGCTTTGAACAAGGTGAGCGGGCAAATCCTCGAAGGACACTTAAACTCCTGTTTGATCAGTGCAGTCCGTGGTGAAGACCCAGATGAGCGTGAGCGTATGCTAAAGGAAATCACGGATGTCTTCTACGCCACGAAAAAAGTTTAATCATAAATCTACAAAGGAGTTACCTATGCAAACTGTTACCTACAATATCCCCAACATCTCCTGTGATCACTGCGTTCATACCATCAAAATGGAAGTTGGAGATCTTGATGGTGTGACGAACGTGGAAGCCGATGTAAGTACTCGTCAGGCGACCATCAGCTTCGACACTCCAGCTACCGAAGACGTCATCAAAAACGTTTTGGCGGAGATCAACTATCCTGTCGCAGCTTGAACGGACCCAATTATCGTCACCCAATTTTTCAAATGATAACTAAACGGAGCCATCAGACGATTTTTGGGTCTGGTGGCTCGAATTTATCTTTATAGAATCAGGAGAGCAGTAAATGAGTGAAACCAGGCAAATTACTTTACCGATTACCGGCATGACCTGTGCAAACTGTGTTGCCACGGTTGAAAGAAACTTGAAGAAGGTAGATGGAGTCGCCTCCGCAAACGTCAATCTTTCCTCTGAGCGTGCGATGATCGATTTCAACCCCGAATTGACCCAGTTGAGTGAGTTAATCAATCGGGTTCAGCGCGCGGGTTATGATGTAGCGGTCGGTGAGGCGGAAATACTGCTGAAGGAAATTCGTGAAGCTCAAGACGGTCAGCGGTTAGAGAAAGTTCTGATTGCCGTTGAAGGAATTACCGAAGCACAGGTAAATCTGTCTGCCGACAAGGTGCGCGTAAAGTATATTCCAACAGTCATCAGCCAGGTTGAAATACGGCGAACGATCAAATCTGCGGGATTCGAACCACTGGCAATCGAAGGTGAATACGAGGATGCGGAAGCTTTAGCACGCCAGGCGGAGATCAGCCAACAATGGCGGTTATTAATGATCGGCCTCGCTTTCACAATCCCCCTGTTCGGTCTGGCGATGGCGCGCGATTTTGGCCTTTTGCCGATGACTATTGCCCATGCCTCCTGGCTGAACTGGCTCCTGTTTCTGATGGCTACCCCGGTCCAGTTTTATGTTGGCTGGCAATATTACACCGGAGCTTTTACTGCTCTACGGAATAAATCCGCCAATATGGATGTGTTGGTCGCCATGGGCACCTCCGCTGCCTATTTCTATTCAATACCGGTGACCTTGGGATGGATTGAAGGTCACGTGTATTTCGAAACAGCAGCCGTGATCATCACCTTAATCAAGCTGGGTAAATTCCTGGAAGCTCGAGCCAAGGGCCGCACGAGTGAAGCGATCAAAAAATTGGTGGGGTTGCGCGCCAAAACAGCCCGGATCATCCGAGATAGCGTCGAGATGGAAGTTCCCGTAGATGAAGTGATGGTTGGAGATCTGGTTCAGGTTCGCCCGGGAGAAAAGATTGCTGTGGATGGCGTGGTTATCCAGGGGCGCTCTACCGTCGATGAATCAATGCTGACCGGCGAATCCTTGCCAGTGGAGAAACGTCCCGGGGATGCAGTAATTGGTGCAACTCTAAATAAGATGGGTGCTTTCACCTTCGAGGCAACCAAAGTAGGTAAAGATACCGCCCTGGCACAAATTATCCGCCTTGTAGAAGAAGCACAAGGCAGCAAAGCGCCAATTCAGCATCTCACCGACCGGATCTCGGCTGTCTTTGTTCCCTTCGTTATCTTAATCGCCGCACTGACTTTTTTAGTCTGGTATTTCTTGATTCCCCTTTCACCAACTGCAGAAGTTAACCTGTTCACACGGGCACTAATTAATATGGTGGCTGTCCTGGTCATCGCCTGTCCATGCGCCATGGGTCTGGCTACGCCCACCGCTGTGATGGTAGGTACCGGACGAGGCGCAGAGATGGGCATTTTGTTGAAATCCGGTGAAGCTCTGGAGCGAGCAGGGCGAATCACCACCGTAGTGTTGGACAAAACCGGAACGATCACTAAAGGACAACCTTCGGTTACAGATCTTATTGTCACCAATCCTGAAGTTTTGCAATTCGAGACAGCTCTACCGGTGAATGCGCCAAATTCGCCTGGCTTGCGAGAATTAAATTCCACTGGAATGGATGAAAATCAGTTGTTGCGCCTGGCAGCCTCGGTTGAACGCGGCAGTGAACATCCGCTTGGAGAGGCATTGCTGGCAGAAGCCGGTAACCGTGGCTTGAAATTGTCAGAGCCGGGCGCTTTTGAGGCAATCGCCGGACAGGGTGTTGCCGCCGAGGTGGATGGAATTCCGGTGCTTGTTGGAAACGCTCGCTTGTTCGAAAGCCAGGGGATTTCGATCGGTGATGCCCAGACGACCATATCACAACTGCAGGCTCAGGCAAAAACTGTGGTCTTGGTGGGAGTAAACCAGCAGCTGACGGGTTTGATTGCCATAGCTGATACTTTAAAAGATGGCTCGGTGGAGGCAATCAAAGACCTGCAAAGGATGAATCTGAAAGTTGCCATGATCACCGGCGATAACCAGCAAACAGCCGAAGCGATTGCATCTCAGGTGGGGGTCGACATGGTGCTGGCTGAAGTTCTGCCTGGCGATAAAGCGGAAGCGGTGAAAGCTTTCCAAAAAGAAGGACAGGTCGTCGCCATGGTGGGTGATGGGATTAACGATGCGCCGGCTTTGGCCCAGGCTGAAGTGGGTATTGCGATTGGCACCGGAACAGATGTAGCCATGGCTACTGCGCCCGTAGTTTTAATCAGCGGTGATCTCCGCGGGGTGCCGAAAGCCATTGCCCTCTCGCGCAAGACCTTGCGGATCATCAAGGAAAATCTGTTCTGGGCGTTTATCTACAATATCTTACTGATCCCGGCAGCAGCGGCGGGTTTGTTAAATCCGGTTCTGGCGGCAGGCGCCATGGCCTTCAGCAGTATTTTCGTGGTCAGTAACAGCTTGCGCTTAAAACGCGTCCGGTTATTCTGAAAATAACCAACCAATCCACACCGGCAGGCAAATTAATTTGCCTGCCGGGTTTAATTAACAGAAGAGAAAAAACCACCCAAAATTCAACCCAGAATTTCGTATAGCCACTTAGACC
>JAGUYX010000082.1 GCA_020061145.1 Anaerolineales bacterium
GCGGAATAGATGGGGCCAAGAGCAGCTAGAGATAGAATCATTCCCCATCCACACTGGGATGGTTTGACCGTTTTGGCAGCATCGATCCGATCGCTCATAAACTCAAAATAGGTCATTCCTTTTGGAGCCTGCGGAACATCCATGGGCTGATTACCTTTATAGGCCACAAAAAGGATACTGGAACAAATCGCCAGGATAACCGTTCCTTTGATTACAACCCCAATAAAATTAAGCAGCATTCCGATTACTTTCATTTTTATCCTCATTTTCAGGATCCACATGGTATTGATCTTCCATTCGATCCCCTTCTCGTAACATCCGGTTATAACGAATTTCTTCCCGATACATTCGATCTAAAGCCACCTCAATCACATCACTTTCGCTGCGACCCATGATTGTCGCCATGGATCTTAATTGGTGAACACCTTCATAGCTTAATCTGAAAGACCGGACCGGTTTATTCGCTGAATTGGTTTTAGGCATGCTCGTTTTCCTTGTCGACAGGATATTTATAATGTAATACTCTAGTATTCTTTTGTCAAGATGGAAACCGACATTTTACTATTTTTGACAGTCACTTTCCCCCTGGGATACCCGATTTGATCTTGCTATGATGAGATTAGCAATAAATTGTATAAAACCGGTCGCTGATTAATTCTCAGTCAACCCAAATGATCCTTGGAGCGACCACCTGCTTCCCTTCTTTTTGTGCCGTCATATTGGTACAAAAAAAGACGCATGTGGTTGCTCTTAATTTAACCGACTTAAGAACCCTGTTCACTGGGAAAGGAGAAAAGATTGAAAGAAATCCCTGTTTCAAAACGCAACATTATCGTTGCCATCATCCTGGCAGTTGTCATCGCTCTGGGAATCCTCGCGATTCAGGCGCTACCACTCCATAACGGATCCCAACCTTCGGTTTCCAACCAAGAAGATACCCTGGCTTCAAAAGCGGCGGCAGCTGCACTGGAAGCCTTCTTCCATGTGGATTACCGGTATGAAAAAGATATCTGGCTCAATGATGTTTGTGCTGTGAGTACTCCAACCGGATGTCAGTTTATTTCCGCCGGAGCCGATCTGTTGTGGAGTAAATTTCAGGAGGCCAGGGCCGATGTAACCGCAACCGTCACACCCCAGGAAAAGGTAGCGGAAACTGCCACAGAACAAGTTTGGAAGATGCTGATTGCGCTCTCGGCTCCTTTGCCTGGCAGTAACAAGATCCAGGACACTGCTTATGTCGCAGTGATCAAAACGGATAATGGCTGGAAATTTGACCGTTTTTTGCTGGAGCCTGAAATTAAAGCAATTCTCGCTCGTCAGGCAATGACGGTTACTCCTACAAAGGAAGGTAAATAACCGTGAAGAAATTTATCCTGATCCTGACCCTCCTGGCATTACTGATCCCTTCAACTGTGTACGCTCAGGAACAAAATCCATGGGGTGAAGTATTCGATGATAACGGCAATTTGCGTTCTGACCTGGTCGATCTGGGTGTAACGACTGAACACCCCGATTGGATGTCTGTAGAACTCCCATTCGGCCAATCTCTGAACCTGGACGCCGATTACCATCGCTACCAGACCGCCAATGGCAATATCGTTGTATTGCCCTCTGCATCAACGTTATTCTTCATGGCAATGAACCCTCAGGAGAGCGGACTGGCCAACTCAGTCGGAATGATGGGAAATGGATATGGTGGGTTAATCTCTTTCCTGGGTTTAGTAGCGGGTAACAGTGTGGATTGGGGCCGGCTGTCCACAGACCATCCGGAATATAAGAATCCGGATCAATTCTGGGGAGCAGTCTTGAATGGGCAGCAGGACGTGTGGACGTATTTTTCCGGTTGGGGCTTTATCACAACTCTGCTCCAGATGTCCTGGAATGATACAGCCCTACGTACGGCTTACTTGATGTATCTAAATGGTGCTCAAAACTGTGCATCCATTCCCGGTGGCTGCTCGGGCGTTGTCAACCCACCGCCACCCCAGCCCAAAATCTGCCCCGAGCCAAAGGTCACAATTCAACAACCGACCATATCCATCCAAAAAACCGCCCCCAGCAACCCGCTGGTGGTCGGCCAGGATACCGAGAACCGGCGCGGTGCAGATGTTCAGGCAAGGGTAACCATTCCGCCAGTAATCTTTACCTGGTATGAACCGATCTATGAAGACGAGGAAGTATGCGAACCGTCTACTACCGTTGGTGGAGCACCGGTTTGCAGGACCGAATCAGTCTTTAAAGAATGCCGTGAGCATGTTGAACACCTGCCAGATGCAGTTGCATCCATGCAGGCAACCGCGGCATTGGACGCTGCCAGTCAAGCCTGGATTACCGGCAAGTTGGGGCAAACCCATTATGGCGCTTACATACATCAGGCCAATTTCATCTTGATTCCAGGATTGGGTTCCTGGACTGGGGGTTGTGATGGCGGTGGCACCTGCACAGCAACCGGTCAGGCATTAAAAGTCCCCTTTGCTGATCCAGGGACTTTTGACTTGCGATTGAATGTGGTCACGACCGGAACCCGATTTATGGGCATCCCTATAACTCAACCAAGGCAATTGAGCGCAGATGGAAAACTTCAGGTTTATGTAACACTACCGGCCCTGGTGCCATAGGAAGGTCATTGTGCAGATCGTATGGATTGTAGCCGGGGTTATTCTGACACTCTATTTGGCCGTTCTGACGGTTGTTTACCTGTTATTGGTGATCAGCCTGTGGTGTCCAAAAGATGATTATTACGAGTAAGAAGGAAGCATTGCTTAATGACCGATTACTTTGTCGTCTTTGGCGATTTTCTGGTGGCAATACCGACTTACTTGCTCAATGGTGTCCTGGCTACGGTCTATTGGCTCGGAGAGTCGGGCGCTGCCCTGGTGAGTATTCTCTGTGCAGCGTTGATTATTCGGTTTGTTGACCAACGCGTGCAATCCAGGGCAGCTTTCCGGCCTGGTCGGGGTGGAAGGGAATCGTTATCTACAGATCTCTATACTGCTCAGATTACCACCGGGATCGTGGCGTGTCTGTGGGTGATCAGTCAATGGGGAATGGGCGCTCCGGTACCCTGGATTGGGGCAGCCATGTGGCTAGCCGGTTCAATCATCGTCCTGCTGGTGCGTATGCAAGAGCATACCTTGTTGTGGAACGTAAAGTCAGGGATAACGATTTACGCATTAGCCGTCATCGGCAGCAGGTTGTATCTGGCTTACACAGCCCAGTTATCCGCGGATCAATGGGCAGCCCTGATCGGCACTTCCGAAAGCGCTGCTTCCGTCATTGCCAATACCCGCGGCAACGTGACGACCATCATCCTGTGGGCATTGTGGCTGGTGATCCCCCTCGGATATTTCGCTATGTTGCTGCAGCAGGTTCTGATCAACCCGATGTCATTGGTCAGTCCTTTGGCCGGTGCCAGTGAATTGATCGAACGATACCGAACAAGGAGATAGGGAAACAATTGAAACCAGCGCACTACCTGGTGAGCTTGTTTGATTTGTTACTCTACCTTTTTAGGTGAGAGTCTTATGAACGTAGGTCATTTCTTGAAACGTCAGATTTTATTTCAACGATTGGAGGTCAAAATGTCACAACTCATGGATTTACTGCGTGGACCTGCTTTAGGAGTGGTCTTCATGATCTTCCTTCTGGCAGGCGTCATCATCGTCACGGCATTTGCAGCACTGATTGCCCAAATGAGTCTCTTGCTCAGGTTAAAACCCTGGAACACTTCCGAAAAGAGTAGTACCGGGCAACCGTCAGATGAGCGATCAACTGTAAAAAGCACACCTCAGCGTGCAACCGCTCCCGAACGTCAACGCTCACCACAGGTGGTGGTTTTTGAGCCTAATGTAAATGAAGTGGTTGATGCGGTCTGGTGGCAAGAAGTGCAGTGAGATTATAAATCCAAGGCTTGTGGAGATCGGCGAAAACGCCAGTCTCCCTTGCCTCGTGAGTTCACCAACAAAATCGTTGGCGGGCCGACGAGGCAAAAAGAGGAACATATGGCAAAGATCATCGACAAATTAACCGACAAAATTCCCTGGTTGCAAGCGAAAAATGGCCTGACTATTCCGAATGATCTGGAGGTCATTGGCACTGAGTTGCAGTTTAACGACAGGAATGAACTCGACTATCTGCTATTTCAGGTTACAGAACGTGAAGGGGGAAAGGAGTACGTTGGGTATCGAGCCGTCCGGCTCCTGCA
>JAGUYX010000280.1 GCA_020061145.1 Anaerolineales bacterium
CACCTACCCGCTTTTTGTGGGCAGAAATCCCGGTGCAGGAAGCGACAACATTCTGCGTGCTGGCTGCAACCCTGCGCGCATCTAGAATGAACACCGCACGGTAGACCGCCCTGGAAGTGGACATCTCTGATAATGACGTGCCTGCCGTCGTGGAAAAGATCGCCGATTGGTTGGAGATCACCGGCGGGTTATATGCACCTGAGTAGACTCAGAAACAGGCGAATAATTAGGGCAGCGCCGGTTACTGCATCTGGAGCCTAGTGCGCTTTCTCCGTGACGTTTTTCAGCAATAAAACCGCCAGGAGGATATTGATCAGCGCGAGGGCCGGGAATACTCCCAGCTCGATCGGGCTGACCGCCACCCCGGAGAGCGCCATGTTGACGCCCATGCTGGCGACTGCAGTGCCCATGGTGAGGAATTTCAGCACAGAGACGGAGGCCAGCAGGTATCCCCACGGGTTGCGGCGCATCAGCAAGTTAGCGGAAAGAAATGCCAGGGGGACGATCAACCCCAGGTCCATGGCCTGGATTACCAGGGTGGTAGTGTTCTCCAGCAACGGGTCCTGGTTCTGAAGCAAGGGCGGTAATATGCGTCCCAGCCAGGCAAGCAGTAAAAAGCCGCCGGTAAAATACAACATCCAGGCGATTCCCCGGCGCGGCAAACTTTCCGAAAAATGATTGGCCAGGGTGGACAGGTCAAACGACATCATACTCAAGATAAAGGCGAACAGACTCAGGGAATACAGGGCTACATATACCAGGAAAAGCGGGTTGTAGGCTGCGAGCGCCGCCATGGAGATATACGTATAGAGAAAAAAGCCCAGCGTACCGGTGAGCAGCAGCCGCCCGCGCAGAGAGCCACGGAACGCCAGCCAGGCGGAGATCACCAGCAAAGGTAACCCCAACGCCAGGGTCACCAGATCATTGGCCTGCATTTGCGCCACCGAACTGATCGTATCATAGCGGTAAAGCCCGCGCGCGTTAATCGCGACCTCTTCCCCACGGAAGTTGGTAAAAGTATAGGGTGTACCTTCGCCGGGCCAGAATAACCCCGCTCCGGCCGCGATCATAGCCAGGATAACGATCAAGGGAATCATCCAGGCCAGTGTTTTTTGATATTTCATGATTCATCCTCACTTATTGCTTCAGCTAACAATTCATCCAACCAGACGGAATTCTCAAATGCCCGGGTTTTCCACTCCGGCAGCAAACAATCCAGCAAAACCGCCTGGGCGAATCCACTAAAATAAAAACGCCCATCCCCATGGTCGCCAGCCATGCGAGTGATCTGGTCGATTTCCCGGTTCCAGCGGTGCTCAAAACCTGCATAGCTATCGAAATCCGGCAACAGTTCTGTTACCAATAACGGCAGGTAATCCTCACTGTCCGCCTGCCGCCAGATTTCCAGCTCGGCATACCGCGCCAATCCTTCCAGCCATTCACGTTGCTGTTCGTAACGGATCAGCTCATCAGCAAGCCCGGCTGCCTGGCGGCGCGCCTGGCGTTGTTCGAGAAATTCTCTGGCCAGCCGCGCCGATTCTTCGTGTCCATTCGCCCCAAGAACGGCAGCCAACAGGTCGAGCTCACGTTGCCAGTCAGCCTGGAAAGCAGGGTCCTCCCAGGGATAACGATCTGCCTGCGTGGTGTTCGCCCTTTCCGCGGCGGCGAACTTTTGTGGAGCAGCCTGGCCCTGAAAAGCATGGAAGGTTTCATGCGCGGCGAGGGAAATATACGCCTCGCTGCCGGATATCGCCTGTCGAAGAAATAATCGGTAAGGGAAAACCGGGCGCATGAAACCAGGCAGATCCTCACGGATGGTTTGAGTCAGGCTGATGATCGCCCAGTCCATCGTTTGCAAGCTGCTTGCCCAGCGATCGCCCACCCGCACAGCAAAGGCTTCCGGCGTGGTTTCAGGGTCAGGAAGCGCCTGGCGGTAATAGATTTCGCCGTCAAAGGTGTCGCCAGTGACCCGCTCCCAGGCGCCGCCGCGGCGGATACCTGCCGGCACCTTCACCCAGCCATCCGGAGGATCAGGATAACCAACCAGGAAGGCATAGTCTTCGTTGTAGCGAATAGCAGGGAGATCAGCCTGAGCCCAACCGGGCCAGACCCGGTCGCCTAATTCTTCGATCAAATGGCGGGTTTCGGCCAGGCGAATTTTTTCATGATCGCTCAGTGTTTCGATCACCGGTGAAGCCTGGGGCAGTTGCCGGTTGAGCACAAACGACAACAGTGCCAGCAGGATCACACTCCCTGCCAGAAAAGCCAGGCTATACGCGCATATCTTGAGAATTTTCTTCATTAAATTCCCTACAACAAGATGGAAAGCCGATTTACTGGCTGGTTGGAATCCCGGTCGCGGCTACTCAACCGATAATTATCCCCCCCTGGGACAGCGTTGGAGAAGGGACAAAAGGCAAATATTTCTTAATCGAATGTCATCAAATTGAGTTTTATGAAGGGTGCGCACAAGAAACGCACCCTATTTTTCTTAATCCCTATCTTTATTTCCCGGCTTTGCGACGTAAGCTGAGCATTAAATTTAACATTCCCCCCAGGCTGCGCAGCCTGGGGAGCAGGCCCTGGCCATATAACACCTCGATCAGTTCCCGAAGGAAAGGGTAAAGCCAGGCAGAGACCGGGTACCAGTAAAACTCACGCTTTAAGTTCAGGCGTTCAAAACTGACCGCTTTTGGGGTGGTCATGGAAAGTAAGCCCCATTCCCCACCCAGGAACCCCACGCCGCTGGCTTTGACCCCGCCCCACGGAGCGAAGGGGGAGAAGAAAGGCCACAGGTGATCGTTGATTGCCACACTGCCCACCTGGAGCTGGCGCGCCATGCGCAAGGCGCGCTGCGGAGTAGCAGGCATTTGTCAGCGCAGCGGGGTGCGATGCCAATGCCGATCCACTCGCCTGCCTGCGGAGTCTCGACATGTCCCAGATCGTGAGCGCGGTGGATACCACTCCTATTCAAGGCGGCGTTGTCACCATGGCGTTTGGCGCAAATACCGATGGCTACGTCCTGCCCCAGGAGCCGCTGGCCGCCCTGGAAAACGGGCAATTCAACCAGGTCCCATTTGTAATTGGCTCGAATGCCAACGAGATGCTCCCCTTTGCGCCTCCCATGACGCAGGAATTTTATGAAGCGGCTGTTCACAAAAGCCTTGAACCTATTCAGCCCGGCCTGGCGGAGGAAGCGCTGGCGCTATATCCGGTAGGAGATGGATCCAGTGAATACGAGTCGGTACGTCACGCCTACGCCGCGCTGGTCAGCGATGCCCAGTTCACCTGCAACGCCCGCGCCATTGCCCGCGCGGCCGCGCAGGGCGGCGCGCCTGTGTACCGGTACTTTTTCTCGAAGACCCTGGATTCTCCCCTCCTGGAGCGCCTGGGTTCTTTCCACGGGCTGGAACTGATCTATGTCTTTCAGCACATCCAGGACATGGATAACTACACCGCATCGAACGCAGACCTGGCTTTGCAACGCGACCTCCTCGGCTATTGGACCCGTTTCGCAGAGACGGGGAACCCAAACGGCAGCGGCGCGCCGGAATGGCTGCTTTATGACTCTACAATGGATAACTATCTCGAATTGGGGACTGTGATCCAAGCGGGCGCAGGATTACGCAGCGCACAGTGCGATTTTTGGGATCGCGTCTCCCAAATCCGGCAGGTTGAATTTTCGGAATGAACTTTCGTTCAGCCCATGCCAATCCATCGAAAAGGACAAAAGACTATGATGTATCGAAGACAACGTTTCATGCGACCCATTCTATGGCGCCGCAGACCACTTGGCAGGCGTTTCTATACCATCGGCTGTGGGTTGATTCCACTCCTGTTTCTAGCCTGCCTTTTCGGCGTTTTTCTCCTGCGTACAATTCGATGAAATGCTGAAAGCCGCCGAAATAGGACGACCCTTTTACACCGTAGTAATGAGGCAAAAACAAAAGATGATTATCATCCGAGAGTAAGAAAAGAATACTTATATCTCTTCCGCTGCTTGTAAAGGTTAAATTGATTTGCCGCTTCACCACTTCGAACCCCCGCCTGCGCTTGAGACGGCTCTCCCTCCAACCATCCAGCCCAGCCCAACCAGTAGCGATTCGGAAATTCTATCCCGCTGGATTTAAATTTTTCCGCAACATACAAGGGGCTTTCTTTGGTGATGCAGGCTAGCGGCGCGCCGAATGTGACGCCCGTTGAAGGTGTTATCGGCGAGGTATGTATCGGCATGAGCAACAGCAATCAGGAATGCGGCGATTTCATCAACAGGTGGAAACGGGGTGCGTTTGCGGGAAAGGCCAACCTACAGGCGTGGTTTGTGAATTGTGCGGTGGGTGGGGTGCGATTGAATATTGGAACAACCCAGAGTTCGATGAAAAACTTTGGAACGCCTGTATCCCGCGGAGAATCCCAGAGCCAGGATTGCGCCCCGATCAGATCCGCGTGGTGTGGCATAAAGCGGCTTCGATTTATACCATTGATGAAAATCGAAATGTTCTGTCGCTTTATCCAGACCCCGATTCCGATACTTTCAATTTTTACAATTTGCTCACGATATTCGCGGGGCGCGTGGCGGAGAAATTGCCGCGCAAACTCCACTGTGCCGGAGCCCGTGCGCGATTACATCGAAGAACAAAAAGAGCAGATATTGGATGGAATTTGGTTTATATTTTTGGCAAGGCAATATAAATGGAAGTAAGTTGTCCTGGCTGGCTTTCTGCCCAAATTCGTCCACCATGAAGCATCACCAACCGTCGAGCAATCGCCAAACCCAGACCAGAACCTCCGCTTTCCCGGCTGCGCGAAGAGTCAGCTCGATAAAAACGCTCAAAAACGTGAGGCAACGCTTCCGCCGGTATGCCGGGGCCGTTGTCCGATACCCAGAAAATGATTTCCGTGCCGCTTTCTTTGCCGCCAATTATTACCTCACCACCAACCGGCACGTAGCAGAGTGCGTTGCTGATCAAATTATTCATTACCTGCGCCAGCCTTCCTTGATCGGCTTTGATGAATGGCAGTTCGCTGCTTACGTCCAAATGCAGATTGATTTGTTTATGATGGGCTTTGACCTGCCACGCTTGAACGAAGCGTGGTAAAAAAGACGCAGGGTCAATCATCTCCGATTCCAGATACAAGCCGCCTTCATCGGCCAGCGACAAGAGGCGTAAATCATCGATCAAACGGGTCAGTGTTGAAATTTCGGTGTGCAAATAGGCAGCTGTTTCCTGCGTTGGTTGCAGCCCATCCTCTAAAGCTTCTACATTCAGTTGCATGATGGATAATGGCGTGCGTAACTCATGAGCGATGTCTGCTATCATCTGCTGGCGCAACCGCTTCTGCTTTTCTAATTCCTGAGCCATCTCATTAAATGTTTGAGTCAACTGACCGATTTCGTTTTTACTGGTTACAGGTAGAGGCGTTACGGTTTCTCCTGTGGATAATTGCCGGGCGGCGCTATTCAATTGAAGTACGGGCCGGGCAATGTGACGAGAGAGATAAACGCTAACCAGAAACGCTATGGCGGCTGCCAAAAGCCCGCCCCAGGTAATGATGCGCGAGACTGTAAGGCGAAATGCATTGATAAACGCGGGCGTTATTTCCGACATAAAGACGAGTTTGCCAATTGTCCCCATATTACCTTCAAGAGGGATGGCTTGCGTCTCCAGCTCTGTCGAGAGCGATTGCCCGTTTGGGAGTGCGGCCTCGCTGTCGGCTATTACCCGGCCATCCACATCGGTCAGGATGATGCGGTTTGAGATCATTGTCTCGTTCCGGGAAAGGCGGCCAAATAAGCCCAGGGTTGTCCCAAATGTCAGATTTTCCGCTACAGGCTGATCGAACTGTTCCACGAGAACCTGGGCTTCGTCCCAAGAACCGGCGCGGTTATAA
>JAGUYX010000141.1 GCA_020061145.1 Anaerolineales bacterium
CGCCAGCCGGAAAATATCGGCCAGATAGTCTATTTGCTATGCCATGGTGAAACCAAAGGCGCCCAGCTTTCGGATAATATTCTGGATTCGGCTTTAACGCTTTCCCAAAATACATCAGCCAGATTGGAAGACCTGCTCACCTTTGCCCCCACGAAAAAACCCTTTAAAAATGCCCCGCTGATCTTTATTAATGCCTGCGAATCAGCGCAGCTAACCCCCCTGTTTTATGCCGGGTTTATGCCATATTTTATGAGCAAAGGGGCGCGCGGCGTAATCGGTACCGAATGCAAGATCCCGGCACGTTTTGCCGCTCATTGGGCGCAGCGTTTTTTTGAGGAATTTCTCAAAGGTGATCGGTCGATTGGGGAAGTGGTGTTGGATTTACGTAAAGAATACCTGGAAAAATACAATAATGTCCTTGGCCTGCTATATGCCCTGTATTGTGATGGCGATACTCGCGTGGCGGAAAACATCTTGCAGTGAAAGATGGGAAATCCTGAAAAAGGGGCAATTCCAGTTATAAAAACCGGCTTTACACCCGGCGAATTATGGCAGGTCCGATTTGCTGAACTGGAAGCCGACCTGCTTCGCCTGGAGCACCTGCTTTTCGATCCATCCGGTTTCTCAGCTCAGATCAATCTGGATGGGTTAAGAAGTTACTTAACCGTGATCCGCAACCGGTTGGGTGAAGTGAAACGCGCCCCTGAGTCCTCTCCAGCAACTGCCTGGGAGAATCTGGATCAGGCGCAGAAATCTATTCGCCAGGTAATGCGGGAATATAACGAGCTTTTAGGTGGCATAGCCTTTCGTTTACGCGTATATCCTCCCCAGGCAGGAAATGCAGCAGCGAATCCGGTTTCTCTGGCTGAGTATTGGCTGGCAGGATTGAGCGCAACGGTTTATGGTAATACCCCCTTCACGCCAATTGTGATCCCTGTCCTGGGAGCCACCTATACGCCCGATCTCACCCAATCTGCGGGTAGCGAACTGAATCTTGTGCGCCTGCCATTCCTGGATGAAAGCGTCTGGGTATTGCCTATGCTAGGGCAGGCTCTGGGTGGTCACCTGGTGGAGCAGCGCAAGCAAAAACTGATCAATTTTTTTGCCGGCTCCCCTGCTTCTCGATCCGAATTACTCATCCAGATGCCGGGATTTCAGCCGCCTGGCGAAAATCCTGCCTGGAACACAGAATATTTTCTGCGTTTACTGGCCGATATGTTTGCCACAGCCATCTGTGGAGCGGCTTACCCGCTAAGTGTATTTGCTCTGGAACTGGACTTCAGCCAACCAGATACGCCCGGTTTATCCAATCCGGATCTGAGTGAAAATCGGACATCGGGTGAGCGCACCCAACCTCCGCCCATATTGCGCGCGGCCTGGATGATCGAAACCCTGCGTGGAGGAAAAGAAAATATTTCCGAACCATTCCAGGAATTGGTCGCCAGGTTAACCGACCTGTGGGTCACTGCGTGTGGGACTGCGGAAGCGAAAACAAATCTAGACTCCACCCGCCAGAAATTTCGTCCTCTGATCCATTCCCTTTACCAGGAGCTGGTTGAACCCATTTTCATGCCCGGCTATACCCTCGAAGACACCTGGAAACGTTGTCTGGCCTGGTATGAAAAAATGGTTTCCCTGAACAAATCTTATCCCACAGGCGCGGCTGATTTCCTCCCCCTTGCTCCACACAACCAACCTCAGGCGGCACAAGAGCTTTCGGCTTTGTTCGGTGCAATGTGGTGGCATCGTTACAATTACCCCACTCAGCATAAAAATAACCTGCGCAATCTGGATCGCCTGCTCCAGGGCAACCTGGATGTAACTCCCTACCTGGACAGGCCGGCCACACCTGATGATCTGGCTAAGATGGCACACCAGGCGCGCCTGGAACGCCTGCAGGCTCGCGAACAAAAACTACTGGAACTTCTCAAAGGAGATTTGATCTCTACAGAAGACCGGAAGATGATCACCGGCAGGTTTTTACAACTCACCAGCCAGTTTGATTATTGGCTTGAGAAAACAAGCGCATTTCGTAATCAGACAAGCTGGGGGGAACTGGAAAAGTGTCGCATGACAGCTTTGCCCCTGCTGCGAGAAGCTTTGGAATTCCTGGGTGGTATCGCGTTACGAGAACAAGCGCTGGACAAAGAAATTAGCGCCGTAAACTACGTCCAAAGCGAAGCCGATCGTTTTTCCATTTGCCGGGCAGCAGACCGCTTGCTCCAGTCGCTGGCAAGCGCTACCGGGGTAACCTGGCAGGCGCGTACCATCCCCGGCCCAGAGCCATTCCTCGCCGGTGATACCAGCATAATTCGCCTGCGTTTTCCCGATTGGTCAATCTGGAACCTGCCCTTGCTGGCGCATGAGTTTGGGCACGTGGTAGCCAAACAGACGCCGGCTTTCCAACGTTACCAGTGGGCCCAGGCCCAAAAACCACCCATCGCATTTCCAGGAGAAGAGGTTAACTCGCGATACAGGCACCTGGAAGAAATCTTTTGTGACATATTTGCGTTATATACGGCCGGGCCGGCTTTTGCATTGCAAAGCCTGGTCGTTCAATTTAAGCCCGCGGCGGCATATCTGGTGAGCGCCACACACCCCTCTTACGATGAACGAGTCGCAGCCTTACTCGTCGCCCTCGAAAATCCTCGTGCAGGCCAGGAAATGGACGAGTCAATCATAGTTGTTCAAGACTTTCTCCGCCAGACGTGGAAATACGCCGTATCGGAGGCCACACAAGATTCACACGGGGAAAATATCCCATCGCCCAGAGTCGAGCGGGCAAAAACCTGGGCTAATGATCTATTCGAACTGGTGGATACCCATTTCCGCCTGGGGGCAACTTTTACTGGAAATCATTGGAAAAACGCTACAGAACTCGC
>JAGUYX010000274.1 GCA_020061145.1 Anaerolineales bacterium
GGAGTTGAGATACCCGGCGCGGGTGATGTCTGCCAGCTGGCTGTTAAGTGCATAAGTGTAGATCCAGCCCCCAAAACTGACTTCGGCCCCAACATAGAGGAAAAAGATCAGGCATATCAGCAAGACTGCGGAGGTCTGGGATTTCCCATTATCCACCCGTTCATCCCTTTGAGGGGCAGGCCCGGTAAAGCTGAGCATCCAGATGGCAACCGGTATCATAACGATCGCCAGCGCCCAATAGGCGAGGCGAAAATCTCCGGTGGTCTGAATAGATTGAACATAGGTTAATGGGGCGATCAGAGCGCCGATGCCAAAGAAGAAATGTAATCCATTCAGATATGGCGCAGACCGTTCGCGGTAGGTCCAGATCAGGTGGGTGTTAACCCCAACGTCCAGAAAACTTTCTCCTAATCCCCAAAGGAAGACAAATATCAATAAGATCCATAACTGCCCGATCAAAGGGACGATGGCAATGGATAGCGCCAATCCGACCAGTGTTGTAGCCAAAACCTGATGTCCGGATATCCGGTCGTAAAGTCGCCCGGAGAGCAACGACCCAGACATACCACCGATGGATCGAACGGTAAACAATGTGCCCAATAGCCCGATGGAAACGCCTGTATTGTCTGCCAATCCAGGGATCGAGGGGCCTAAAATGGCTGCTACCACGCCAATGATGGCAATGATTACAAAATAACTTATCGTCCGCAAGCTTTGCGTCGCATTTTTACGTTGCAGTGAGGTAGCGATGGGTGTAATTTTCATTCGCAGATATATCCTAAAGCTGCGACCTTTGCTGTCTGCCTGCAGCAGTATACCACTGGGGTTCGTTATTTCCTCAATAATTTCTATTGCACAAAATAAACCTGCCCGGAAAACTTTTACCCCGGGCAGGTTTATCCCCATGCAGCCATCAAGCCGCCAGTCAATACATCAAAGGCAAAATAATGGGTGGTAGACCGAGAATGAGGATCGATGTGTCGACATTATTGAGCGGCACATCATCCCCCGTGAGGCTGGTGACTGTCGCCTGAGTGATCAACATGCCGGTGAAGCCATCCGGGAGGTCCACTTCCACCCGGACGACAACCTCAGAGCCAGACGACATTGTGCCGAGGTTACACGTAACCTGGGAGGCGGCATGGCTGCAACTTGATGGATTGGTGTCGATGATGGTGGTCTCCGAGGGAAGCAAGGCATTCAGAGTGACTCCGACCATGTTCGTGTTTCCCAAATTCATCACGTGGTAAAGATATGTGAAACTGGTTGTACCGGGGCCAAGTATGGCGGGTGAGGTGCGAATATCGATGGCCATATCGTTAGTAGTCAATCCAATCCCCATGCCAAAAAATGCGGTCTGGCTGGAGGGTAAACACACGGTCACGTAATACTGATAGTTGAGGTTGTCAATCAACGGATCATCGATTGAGATATCCTCGTCGCTGATAATTGAGTTGGCTGCAAATGAAACGCCACTACTCATGCCAGCCAGTTCCTGGATTACACCCGTCGAACGGTGTGCGCGAAAGAGTCGGGCAGCGACCTGACGGGCCGGGTCATTGTCGTAATAGGTGGTGATCACGCGCTGTATATTTACCCCTTCCGGAAGGTATGCAGGCGCCTGCATACAACCCTGACCGCGGGTATTCCCGGTGATATACCCCCCGCCGCCATTAAAAAGAGGGCCCAGGTCAAAGACAAATTGGTATGAATCGGGGCTGACGCCATCCGGGCCAAATGCAGCCGCCGGGATGAAAAATATATCATCGTCGTAGAAGTTCGGGGCTGCAATGCTGCCCGGTTGAGGTTGTTGAAACACCTCAGTTGAAGGGGAGCGGACAGGTAAACCCTGAGCCAGTACAGGCCAGATACCCAGAACAACCAGCAAGGCCGTCAGCGCCCCGGCGAATAAAGCTGGGATTTTAAAGTGCGGTTTCATGTTGGTTGCTCCTTCATGGCGCGTAGAATACCCGTGCTGAATACAGCTGGATGTTGGCATTTTCCAGGCAGGTGGTTACGTAATAGAAGTAATCCAGGTTGTTGATCGTGGCCCCGCTGACGTCAGTGGTCGTGATATCCTGTAGACTGTTGCTGCTGGAAGATAAACCCGTGGAGACTAAAGCCAGGGTGGTCGGGTTTCCGGTAGTTTTATTGGTGCGGTACAGGCGAACAATGATGCGGGCGTTGGTGGCTTTATCCACGACTGTGGCAGTGAAGCTGGTCATCGTGGCGCCATTGGGCAGGTAAACCGGAGCCATTACGCACACATTCGGATCGTTATTGCTGGTCACGTAACCACCTCGATCGGAGGCGTCTTCCACCACAAAGCGGAAATTGGCTGGTGAGAACCCGTCGCTGACAAAATCTGCAGCAGGTATAACCAGCGGAGGTCCATAGTCAGCAACTGCACTGGCGATGACTTGTTCTGCTTCAACACCTGTGATGGTTGGGGGAAATGCCTCCAATTCCGCCTGCAATGCCAGACGATTCGGTGAAGAACCACCAGGTGGGTTGTCCTGCGCTTTCCCGGTTGGCGCCTGGTGGATACCCAGGAATACCATAGCCAGGATAGCGGTTATGGCAAATCCGGCCAAAAACCACTTTCGAGTTTCACTACTCATCGTAATATCCTCCTCAACGGATCAGACCAGGTGCGAACCTGGTGGGTCGGGTGGAGAAAACCAGATGCGAATGACAGGCCAACCTGCACCCCCAACGGATGACCGTTTAGTAATACCGTCGTGCTTATATTTTAACCAAAAATTCCCCGGGAATAAATCACCTCCGACCGGGGAAAATCGGCAACCATACGAATCTCAATTGACCATCGAAGTTTCACCCGGTTCAGTGCCTGACTGGAATTAGATCCAGGTGGTGGGATGATATTCGCCCCACACCTGGCGCAGCACGCCGCAGATTTCTCCCAGTGTAACCTGGTTTTCTACGCAGGTGATAAAGAGTGGCATTAATGCTTCATCACCTCGGGCAGCCCCTTCAAGGGTATTTAATAGTTCCGCTACCCGAGTCTGGTCCCGATTTTGCCGCAATAATTTTATTTTTTCACGCTGGCCAGACTCAATTGCCGGGTTTACCTTGAGTTGTTCCAACTCGATGGTTTCATTCATCTGGAAGGCGTTTACGCCAACGACAATCTGGCTTTTTTCTTCAACTGCCTTCTGGTAGCGGTAAGCGGCTTCTTGAATTTCTCCCTGAATATAACCCATCTCGATGGCCTTTAATGCTCCACCCAGCCGGTCGATTTTTTGCAAATAAGCCTCGGCTCGGCTCTCGATTTCGTCTGTCAATGCTTCGATCACATAGGAGCCGCCCAGCGGATCGACCGTATCGGCTGCGCCTGATTCATGGGCAATTACCTGTTGGGTGCGTAATGCCAGGCGCACAGATTTTTCTGTCGGCAACCACAATGCCTCGTCCATGCTGTTAGTGTGCAGAGATTGCGTACCGCCCAGTATTGCCGCCAGTGCCTGTAAGGCCACCCGTACCACGTTATTTTCTGGTTGCTGGGCAGTCAGGGTGGACCCGCCGGTCTGGGTGTGAAAACGCAACATCCAGGAGCGGGGATTCTGGGCTTTAAATCGATTGCGCATAATCTTGGCCCATAAACGTCGGGCAGCCCGGAATTTAGCCACTTCTTCCAGGAAGTGGTTATGGGCGTTGAAGAAAAAGGATAGCTGGCTGGCGAATTCATCCACGTCCAGGCCAGCATGCAGGGCTGCTTCCACATAAGCGATGGCATTGGCCAGGGTAAACGCGACCTCCTGTACTGCAGTTGAGCCAGCCTCGCGGATATGATAACCGGAAATGCTGATCGTATTCCAGCGCGGCACTTCCTTTGCGCAATATTTAAAGATATCCGTGATCAAGCGCATCGATGGCGCTGGGGGGAAAATATAAGTTCCCCGGGCGATGTATTCTTTTAAAATATCATTCTGGATCGTGCCGCGTAAGCGGGAGATTTCCACTCCCTGGCGTCGAGCCACGGCAATATACATGGCTAGCAAGATCGCCGCCGGAGCGTTGATGGTCATGGAAGTGGAGACTTTTTCCAAAGGGATATCTTTGAAGAGTAAGGCCATATCCTCGATTGATGAAATCGATACGCCTACTTTACCCACTTCCCCCAGGGCCAGCGGGTCATCGGCGTCGTAACCAATCTGGGTAGGCAAATCGAATGCGACTGACAGACCAGTCTGGCCTTGTTCTAATAGATAGCGGTACCGCTGGTTGGACTCTTCTGCGGAGGCATATCCGGCATACTGGCGCATGGTCCACAGTCGACCACGATACATGGTTGGTTGGACGCCGCGGGTGAAAGGATATTCTCCTGGAAATCCGAGTTTTTCCAGATAGTTGTCTTCATCCACCGTAGGGAGTTGCAGGGGAGGCAGCTCGATTCCGGATGATGTTTCAAAGCGCGATTTTCGTTCTGGAAAGTGCCGGGTGGAGGCCTGATATTGGTCTTCTTCCCATTTTTGAAAAGCATTTTCCAGTGAGGATTTCGGTTTGGTTGGCATTGGTTCATTTCTCCCGGGAACAGATACCCATTGAGTATACAACACCTATCCTTAGGGGAAAGATGTGTTTCTTCTTGATTGTTTTGTTACGGGACTCCGCGGTTGTCGTTCCTTGGTCTTTGTTTGACATGCTACCGGGACTATGGTAAACTCGCACAACTACAATTTGCAGCGTGTTAATACACTCGCTCATCCAGAGAGGTGGAGGGACCGGCCCTGAGAAACCTCGGCAACCCCCGCATTCCCGGAAGGGTGCCAACTCCGGCAGAAATCAGCTCCGGCTGGTCGTTCTGGAAGATGAGGAAAAAAGCCTCAGTGCGTGTAAACCTCTCTCCAGGAGAGGTTTTTTGTTGATCATATAATCGCTCTCTGATTTTTCGTCGTCCAGGGGATGGAGGCCTGTAACCTTGACTCATCAAAAAACCTACACTAAATCGCGCTTTCTCGATGCCTTGCAAGAACGGGTGCTCATCTATGATGGAGCCATGGGCACCAGCCTGCAACAACAAAACCTGACGGCTGAGCACTTTGGCGGGAAAAAGTATGAGGGTTGTAATGATGTTCTGGTACTCAGTTACCCGCAGGCCGTGGAGAAGGTACACCGCTCCTTTCTTGAGGTTGGCGTAGATGTTATCGAGACAAATACCTTCCGTGCCAACCGCCTGACCCTGGGAGAGTATGGTCTGGAGGAGCGTGTATTGGAAATCAACCGCGCCGCAGCAAACCTGGCACGGCGCCTGGCAGATGAATACAGCACCCCCGACCATCCCCGGTTTGTCGCCGGTTCGATTGGTCCGAGTGGGAAACTGCCTTCTGCCAATGACCCCACTTTATCTGATATGGATTACGAAGCGCTGGCCGATTTGTTTCGCGAGCAGGCGCTAGGGTTGATCGAGGGCGGGGTTGATGTTTTGTTGATCGAAACCTCTCAGGATATTCTCGAAGTAAAAGCCGCCATCGAAGGTATTCAGCGCGCCTTCGCCCAGACGGGTATACGCCTGCCCTTACAGGTACAGGTCACTCTGGATACCACCGGGCGCATGTTGCTGGGTACGGATATTGCCGCTGCGCTGGCTATTTTGGAAGGTCTCCCGCTGGATGTGATCGGTCTGAATTGCTCCACCGGCCCGGAACATATGCGTGAGCCGATCCGGTTTTTAGGAGAAGAGGCAACCTTGCCGGTGTCCTGTATTCCCAATGCGGGTCTCCCGCTCAACGTAGATGGTGAGGCCGTCTACCCGCTTGAACCGGAGCCCTTTGCTCAGGCGATGGCAGATTTCGTCGAGAATAACAGGATCAGCATTGTCGGTGGTTGCTGTGGTACTACCCCGGAGCATTTACGCCTGCTGGTCCAGAAAGTGGGGAAAAAACCGCGCCCACCCCGGCCTGTACTGTCCATCCCCCGGCTGGCGTCAGGTATTCGCGCCATGCCCATGCAACAGGAACCTCCCCCATTGTTGATCGGAGAACGTTGTAATGCTCAGGGCAGCCGAAAGTTTAAACGCCTCCTGCTTGCGGACGATTACGACAGCATCCTGGAGATTGCCCGAGAACAGGTGGACAATGGCGCACATGCCCTGGACATTTCCAC
>JAGUYX010000294.1 GCA_020061145.1 Anaerolineales bacterium
ATTGTCCCTGACCTAAACTATAACCCGCCTCGCCATCGAACCGGTACAGGTGTTCGGTCTTAATAAAATCATAGCCTTGCTCTGCCAGAGATGACAAAAGAAAGAGAATATCCGTATGTTTGAATAAACCGTTGTTCGCGGGAAAAAATCGGCAGCGCCAATGATCGGTACAGAATGTCTCCGGGAAACCGCCAGGCCAGACTTTGACTCCCCGGTTGGTAATCATATCCAGGCGAACATTTGAGGGTGTTATGCTGTTCAATTTCCGCCCCAATTGTTCCGGGTCGCCATCTTTCCAATCGAGAAAAATATCCACCCCCACCAGTTCCTTTTTGGTGGACGGCTGGCGTTGATAAGCAATTTTTGGCATCGGGCCTTCAACATATGTCGCTGGTCGCAAAATTCTGGGGGATTCGCCCAGGCGCTCGCATACCGCCGCAGCAAATTCATCCGTCGTCACTTTCTTTCTGCTCCGCCCGATTTCAAATACATCCCCGGTGTGTAAACCATCCTCAATTGTTTTTAACCAGGCGTTGTGAATAAGAGTCGCCGATTCGCCCAGACCAACGTGTGCCAGCATCTTCACCGCAGCCAGAAGTAATCCAGAGGGATTGGCAATTCCCTTGCCGGCTATATCCGGTGCAGAGCCATGGATGGCTTCAAACATAGCGCCATGATCGCCAACATTTGCCGAGCCTGCCATTCCGACTGAGCCAGAAATTTCTGCGGCGATATCGGAAATAATATCTCCATACAGGTTCGGAACCACAACCACTTCAAATTGCTCGGGTTTATCGGCCATGCGCGCCATGCCGATATCCACAATCATATGTTCCGTCTGGATATCAGGATACTCCCGGGCGATCTCATCGAAGACCTGATGGAATAATCCATCAGTCAGTTTCATGATGTTATCTTTGGTAAAGCAGGTTAGTTTTTTCAGCCCCCGCCGGCGGGTGTATTCAAACGCGTATCGAATAATCCGTTCTGAGCCTGGCCTGGAGATCAGTTTGAGACATTGGTAGACCTCATCGGTTTGGCGGTGTTCGATCCCGGCGTACAGGTCTTCTTCGTTTTCACGGATAATGACCACATCGATATGGGGGTGCTTGGTGGCGATGAATGGGTCGTATGCCTGGCATGGGCGGATATTGGCGTACAATCCCAGGGTTTTGCGGATGGTGACATTCAAGCTTTTTACCCCGCCTCCCTGTGGCGTGGTAATTGGCGCTTTTAGGAATACGCCGGTGCGTCGTAAGGACTCCCAGGCATCCGGGCGGATACCGGAAGTGTGGCCTTCCCGGTATACTTTTTCTCCAATGTCGATAAATTCGTAAACCAGATTGACTCTGGCAGCTTCCAGAATCGCCAGCGTTGCCTGCATGATTTCCGGGCCAATCCCGTCTCCTCGCGCGACTGTAACGGGAATTTGATCTGCCATGAAACCTCGCTTTTCATCCAACCATGAGCTAATCCGGAAAATTCTTCTCCAAATTATACCGGATGGTTTTAAAGGCAAAGTTATTCCTGCCTGATAGAAATGGTGCAATACCGAAAAAATTTACGAAATCTACAGGATTCATACCCAGATACCCTTGCGAATCTTCTTATTAGGCGCGATAATGAAGTTGCCCTGTTAGTCGGGTGCCCCCCTCACCTGGCTTCAGGGCATTTTATTTAGCCACCCAAATAGTAATGCAAACATGAATACAGCCGTTTCATCAATGCCGTCTCTGGATGTTATCGTGGTTGGTAACGTCGCTTTTGATATCCTGTGTTACCCGGTCAATGATGTGCCGCGACATGGCTCGATCACATTTCAGAAAGCAGCCATTGGGCCAGGAGGTTGTGGTTCTAACACGGCAATCGGCCTGGCGGCATTGGGGATAAAAACTGCCCTGCTGGCCTGTATCGGCGAAGATCTGGGGGGAGAACAGGCGCTGCGAAGCTGGAAATCATTTGGGGTAAGTACGGAATATATTAAACAACAGGCAGAGATCGATACAGGCGTGAGTGTAGGGTTAATCGATGCTCAGGCACAACCCAGGTTTGTGCATACAACCGGAGCCAATTCTCACCTGGGTATCGGCGACCTGCCGGTGGAAAACCTGCTGAGTAAAGGCATTCGCCTGCTTCATCTGGCAGGCTATTTCCTGCTGCCCGGCTTGCTCAACGACCAGCTAGGCCCGATACTCGCTGTTTTGCGTGAGAATAATGTGAAGATCACCCTGGATGTTCAGCAAACACCTCGCATGACCCACCCAGAAAGCCTTTTTTCAATCCTGCCTGAGCTGGATGTTTTTATTTGTAATTTACAGGAAGCTCAACAGATGTTGGGCGCCGGGAACGAATATGAACTTTCGGATAAATTTCATACCAAAGGCGCCAGGGTTGTGATCCTCAAACTTGGCGAGCGGGGGTGTTTGTTATCCGATCGTTACCAAAAACAGTTGATCCCCCCACCGAAAGTGAATGTCGTGGATACCACCGGAGCCGGGGACGCCTTCGCCGCAGGATTAATCGCCTCATTGATTAGGGAGGATAATCTGTTAAGTGCCTGTCATCGCGCTAACCTTGCCGGCGCAAAAGCGGTCACTCGTTTCGGCGCAATCGCCATCTGGGAAAACCTGACGCCAGATGAATTGGCGGAAATCCTCGCGTAAATCTGGCCTGCCAGCCACGAACTCAGCTATGCGGGATTTTCCGAAATCAAGCGTTCCAGTTCTGCAAATACACGCTCTAATTCTTGTCCCAGGGAAGGGTTTCCGTTATCGCGGAAAAATGTGACCAGACTGCGGTAATACCACAGGGTGCCCTCTTTTCCACCCCGAAATCGTTCCCAGGTTTTTTCTCCCATGATTCGATAAGTCGCCAGGATATCCCGGAGATTGTGCAGTTTATCAGCCTGGGAAATTAACCACACCTTTTCCGGTGCTTCTGGCAGGTGTTCCAGATATTGCACCTTCCGTTCTTTCCACGGTGGTTTGGGTTGCTTGTCGGAATCGGAGACGCTCTGAACGATTTCTGCGACGGTGTAGCCAAATCGTTGTTCGATTTCAGTCAGCACTTTTTTTCCGCCCTGATCTTCCACTGCATCGTGCAGCAGAGCAGCAATAGCCTGGTCTTCATCTCCGCCATATTCCAATACAATGGCACATACACTCATTAAATGCGCAAAGTAAGGCACCTGACTGGCCTTCCGTTTTTGCGCTGCATGTAACTGAAAGGCAAATACCAAAGCTTCGGCGAAGCGTTCAGTCAACTTGTTTTGCATAGATTTTTCTGCCATCAGGTTGTACCCGGGTAGAATAGCCTTGAGTTTACCAAAAGAATGCTGCTTTTCAAACAGTAATACGTAGACCTCCGCGATAATCGGTATAATACACACCTGGGTCACCATGAACGAAACTTTTCCACCTCCCGGTTATATCCCTGGTAAATCCTCGATTCCGGGTATAAGTGTTTTCCAACCAGCTCCTCCAGACGAAAAACAGCCACCGAATGTCGCTTTCAAGTGCCCTCAATGCGGCGCCAATACCGCCTATAGCGTGGAAGATGGCGGGTTGGTATGTACTTATTGTGGCTATTACGAAAAGCCACAGGCAAAACTTGTTGGCAAAGGCGCTGAAGAATTCGAGTTTAAAGTTGAAACGCTCGAGAGATTGGCGCAGGGATGGGGTGAGGAACGCCAGGAACTGTCCTGCCAGAGTTGTGGAGCAAGCGTTACCCTGCCTGCCGGAAGGCTAACTGTGACCTGCCCTTTTTGTGGCTCCAATAAAGTCATCCACCAGCAAGCTTCGCAAACTGTTTTACGACCCAAATTTGTCCTTCCTTTCAAAATCGAGGCGCAAGCCTCTCGCAAAATCGCCACCGAATGGCTGGGTAGCAGCTGGATGACGCCGGCAGCTCTACAACAATCGGCACGGATGCACGATTTTACCCCTCTTTACCTGCCATTCTGGACCTTCGACAGTCGCTGCCGCGCCCGGTGGAAAGCTGAAGTAGGTTATACAACCACAGAACGCTATTACGATGGTAAGCAGTGGCGTACCCGAACGGTGACCAGGTGGCGCTGGGAATCGGGCAATGTAGATCTGACATTTGACGATCTGCCCATCGTGGGAACAGAACGGCTTTCCCAGAAACACCTGAATGCCATCAAGCAGTACGATCTGAGCGAGTTGCGCGAATATGACCCGAGTTTTCTGGCGGGTATCCTGGCCAAAATCTACGACGTACCACTGGAAACCGCCTGGGAACGCGGTCGTGAGCAGATGCGCGAGGCAACCAAACAGGGTTGCCTGGCGCAAACCAGCACCCGCCTGGTTCGAAATTTCTCTATGCAAATGGATTTCAGTGACGAAAGCTGGCGATATGTCTTGCTCCCCGTGTATCTGACGGCTTATCAATATGAAAATAAACCGTTCCAGGTGCTGATCAATGGGCAAACCGGCGCAATCAGCGGGCAACGTCCGGTGGATTGGCAAAAGGTCTGGCTGGTGATCGCTCTATGCCTGCTTCCCGGCGCAGGCCTGGGATTGGCAGGTTTGGTAACCCTGATATTCGGTGGGCTGGGTGTGGTAATCGGGGGGATTGGATTCTTTTTACTCGTGCTGGGACTGGTGGGTGCCTTTTTCATATACCAAAAAGCAGATAGCATGGACGATCTGTAACATGGAAGAATCGGCGGAAAAATTGTCGTCAGAAACCAGACCAACCGATTCGGAAGAAGTGGTCACGCATAAACTTGGCCTTGGCTGGGCAAAATCAGGAACTCAAGTCGCCTGCTCAACCTGCCAGGCGGTTTATCTGGATTTTGCCTCGTCACCCAGGCGTATGTGCCCGAATTGTCTGAATCCTGGTCTTCTTGACATTCAGGAAGACGAGCGCACCACGCCACTCGATCCACCTGAATTGATCCTGCCATTCTCTGTCCAGGAGGAACAAATCAGCCAGGCGTTACAAAAATTCGCGGCTGGCATTCCCTACCCACCCCAGGATCTCAATGCTGGGACACTCACAAGCCGGCTGGTTCCTGTTTACCTGCCGTTGTGGCTGGTGGATGCCCGGGTTGAGGCGCAGTGGCAGGCAGAAGTGGGGTTCGATTATGAAGTCGTAAGCCATCGCGAACATTTCAATCAAAACTCAGGCACCTGGATTACTCAGGAGATTAAGGAAAAACGGATCCGTTGGGAGCCTCGCCTGGGGAATCTATCCCGAAAATATGAGAATATTCCCGCCCCTGCTCTGGAGCATGAACGAAAATTACAGGCCATTACAGGCGGTTTAGAGCTGACCTCAGCCCGCCCATATCGCCCTGATGATTTACAGGATAATTGTTTTTTGGCGCTCCCCAACCGCCATCAATCGGACGCCTGGAGCGAAGCAGTCCTGGAAATCCAGAAAATCGCTGCTGAAGAATGTCGTCAGGCCACTGACGCGGATCACCAAAGAAACTTCAAGTGGCAACCTCAATTTCCAGAGCGTAACTGGACTTTATTTTTACGTCCGGTTTACAGCAGTTATTATCTGGATGATGATGGCATGCCCCAACCAGTTCTGATTAACGGCGTATCCGGCCAATTAACCGGGAAACGGAAAGCTTCGTTCAAACACGCCCAGGCTCAGGCGATGAACATTCTCATCGTTGCGGCGATAATTTTCATGATCGGCCTGTTGCTGGGTGGTGTTGGTCTGATTTTTCCCCCGCTCTTGGTCGCCGGTGGTTTTCTGCTGGTCGCTGGCACCTTCACCGCGTTAGGCGCGCTGGTGCCATTGATCCACGTCTGGCAGTTCAATCAACAGACCCGGACGCAAGGCTCGTGAAAACCAGTTAATTCCATCTTTGCAAAATATGGGTGATGACCGTCGCCCCACTCCCCCCAATATTCTGTGCCATTCCAATCCGGGCTTTATCGACCTGATTCAGATCTGCCTCGCACCGCAATTGGCGAACCAGTTCCACCACCTGATAAACCCCGGTAGCTCCCACCGGGTGACCACGCGCTTTCAAACCACCAAAAGTCGCCACCGGTAAGCGTCCGGAAAGGTTAATTTCTCCATCCAAAGCCATTACCGGTCCCTTCCCACGAGATGCGAAACCGGCTGCTTCTAATGACAGGACCGCCATGATCGAAAAGGCGTCATGGTATTCAAATAGGTCCACATCTGCGGGTTGGATGCCTGCCTGAGCGTATGCTGCTTTAGCAGAAAGCTCCGCGGCGGTGAGCCAGGTGGGGTCTTTGCGTGAGTGGATCGATATAGTGTCTGTCGCGCTGGCGGAACCCATAATCCGCACCTGGGGAACGTGCCTCTCCAGTTCATCGGCAGGGATTAAATACAGGGCTGCGGCGCCATCGCCAACCGGTGAAGCATCCATCAAATTGATCGGCGCGGCGACCATCCTGGCTTTTTCATAATCCTGCTGGGATATCTTGAATTGCAGCCGGGCATAAGGATTGTTAACTGCATTCTGGTGGGCATTGATCGAAAAGGGCGCAAAGTGCTCTGGTTTCCAGTGGTATTCATACATGTAACGCTGCATCACGAGCGCATTCAGAGCCACAAATGATAAACCTTGATCCGATTCCCAATCCGCGTCCGCTGCTGTCGCCAGGGCAGTCGTCATTTCCGTTGAGGGGGTTTCGGTCATTTTTTCTACCCCCACG
>JAGUYX010000156.1 GCA_020061145.1 Anaerolineales bacterium
ACGGAGGAGATGACTTCAACCTGCACAAGACGCAGGTCTCGCAATGACAGAATACTCGCAAAAACAGATTCTGTTGTCATTGCGAGGAACGCCTTTTGTGACGAAGCAATCTCCACGACAGCCATCTCTGCGGCGTCCAACAGAGGAGATTGCTTCAACCTGCACAAGACGCAGGTTTCGCAATGACAGATGATCTAACATCATCCAGAAGTAGCACTTTTGCGACTGGATTATCCTTGCGGCGATCGGGCAGTTGAATCTATAATCGTTATAGGGATCCTTCGCCCAGCCAAACGGCGGCTGGCTCAGGTGGACACACGGGGAAGCGCTTCTCCGTCACAGCTCTACTTCTGGCGCTGGGTGTATGCGCAAAGAAGCATGGCTTTTACCTCCGCGGAGCGGGTGGATGGGGGGACAACCCGGGAGCATTGTCACCAGGAACTTTTAATCTTTCAATGTAATCTGTATTCCAGCCATCACAACTCTGGCAACTCTTTTGCGCCGCCAAACCCCTCAATATACGACCTGATTTCCGGGACGGCAGTCAGTTTTTCAAAGAAAAAGTTGTTCACCAGTTGAATGACTTCTGCCCGGGCGGCTTCGGCTTCCTGGTTCAAACTGGTTTGCATTTCCTGGTGGTCGAGGGTCTGGCGCAGGTGCAGCAGGCGCTTGACGATCTCGGCCTCCTGGTCGCCATCCAGGGCCTCGACCACCGCCAGGGTCAACCGGTCGGTCTCACGCAATAGATCCTCTTTTTCCAGAACGCTACCCGGGCGCACGCTGTCGTCGATGGTGCGGATCAGCGACCAGACCTGGTAGAGCATGGCAGCCGGTTCGTCGAATAACTCGCGCACAAACGCAGCCATGTGATATCTCCCGGTGAGGCGGAAGACGTTATACATACGCTTGGCGGCTTTGCCATAATTGGCAGGGTCGCTTTTTACATATTTGGCGACCTCTTTTTCAAGCTGTTGGACGTAATTTTCCAGGGCATCCGCGGAGACGTGACGCGCCAGCTTGCTGAAGATCGGCACGGTGTTGGCGTCCAGGTAGACTTCCTGGTAATAGGGGTCCAGAAAACCATCCAGGGGGGTGATGCTGCCATCCGGGGCTTCCCAGGTGACATCCAGCATATTGCTGGCGTTGGCGAGCACCCGACGCACCGGGTCGAGCACCACCCAATCCAGCTTGCACCAACCCGGGTCCAGGGCGGCTTCTTCCCAGCTTACCGGGCGAGCACTGCCATCCTGGCGGGCCGCATTAATGAAACCTGCCTGGATTTCCGCCGGAGACCAGGAGATAGGTGTGCCGGCGAGGTGCTCTTCGCCGTTAACCAGCACCGTTTCTGGATAGTTGCCAAATTTCACCTCGATCAACTGGTGCGTCAGGCCGCGCAATGCACCGAGCGCTTTTGCGCGCATCACGTTTCCCAGGATACGGCAGGCCTCCTCCTGGGTGGGGGCAAAAATATTCACGCGCTCGAAGAAATCGGCATCGCCCGGGTACATCTGGATCTTCGATTGGGCGGAAGAGCCGGAAAGCGCCAGGGCAGTTTCTACCACACCCGGAATATCGTCGATCTCCACCAACCGTCCCAGGCGGCGGAAATGCGCCAGGTCATCCGGGCTGAAATCGAGCATCACCATCCGGTGCCCGAAGACCCCCTGGCGAACGTCAAGATTGATTTCTTCCGCCTGGCTGGCCATTTCGACCGCGTCCAGCCACCAGCGTGCATCGTGGGCATCGAGCTCCAGACCCAGGCGTTCGGCGGATTCGATCAGACGCTGTAATTCATCGGCGTTCTCGAAATACGTTTGCTCTTCCATGCGGGGTCCTCCTCAACGGGTTCGGGGGGTGGATATGCGCCGGCTATCTTCCAGGATACGCTGGAACAACTCGGCCTGCTCGATGGCATCCTGGAGGGCGTTATGCACCAGGCATTCGTCCCCGTTATAACGGCGGCTGATCTCGTTAAAGCTGGTCTCGCTCCAGGCGACGCCATAAACGCCCATATACAGGGCTTTGATATCGACTGCGCTGTGTCCGAAGGGGTTTTCCCCCAAAAACCGGTGGAAATAGTCATTAATAAACATCCAGTCGAAGGGGGCATTAAAACCCACAAAAACCGGTGTAAACCCGGCAGGGGTCACTTTGTGGATCCACCCGGCGAAACGTTGCATGGCTTCGTTTACCGGTACGCCAGTGTGGGCAAGGACACGTGGGTCGAGCCCGTGGATGGCATAAGCTTCGGGTAAAATCTCGAGGGTCAAAGGTTTGACTTCGAGGTAAAAATTCCGCCGCGGCTCGTTGACCGTACAGGCGCCAATGGCGAGCAGGGCATAGTTCGCCGGGTTGGGTCCGGCGGTTTCGATATCGACGCTGAGATAAAATTCGGGTTTTTTGTCGGGCATTAATCGAATCTCCATGAGACTGTATTTTTACACGAAAAGCGCCAGGCGGCAACCTTATCCTTGATTTTTGATTTATGATTTGTGATTTCTGATTTCTTCGAGGTGTGGAGTGTTGAAGCTTGCTTCAGTTAAGAGACATGCCGTACGAAGTACGTAGGGTGGGTGAAGGGGCGGCAGGTGCGCGAACCCTGGCAGGCGCACCTCCAGCCCCGCAACCCACCAAAAAGACGCCCCCTCACCCAAACCGCCGGATTTGTCATCCTGGAAGAGGCGCTTTTTGCCGACTGAAGGATCCCTGTGGCGATTGGGCAGCTCCAGGCGTTTGGCGTATCGGGGATCCTTCGCGCAGCCAGACGGCGGCTGGCTCAGGAGGACAGGCTGTCACTTCCCCCTCACCCAA
>JAGUYX010000195.1 GCA_020061145.1 Anaerolineales bacterium
TACTTATTGGCCATGAACCCTCAGGATGCGCTCGTTTTGAAGCACCTGATGGATACCGGCGCACAGGTGGATCTGGTTCTGCGTTCACCTAACGCCACCCAGATTTTCGATCTGGATCCGGTTTTTGACGAATATCTGATCGATCGTTACCAGCTGGAAGTGCCGCGGTAATCAATCCTTAACAGGTTACCCACACTTATTGATTGGAGGATTGTCTTTTATGAAAGGTATCGATAAACCCGTCCGAGTGATCGCGATTGGCGAACCAGGGCCCATTCAGGAACAAATCATGGCTGCTCTGGCTGCGCATGATGAATTCCAACTGGTCGATGTGCTGACTTCCAGCGATCGCCTGATGCGTGAAGTGCACGCCGCCGAACCGGATGTCCTCCTGGTGGACGACCGCCTTGGCGGGCGCCCCACCCTGGATATTATTGACGACCTGGCCTTGCAAAACCCGGAGGCTGCCATTGTCGCCATCCTGCCCAATGAAGACCCGGTCAAGGCGCAGCAAGTCATGCTGGCCGGGGCGCGGGCCTTCATCGTTCAGCCCTTTACCCAGGTCAACCTGCTCAGCACCCTGCGCAGGGTCAATGAGCTTGAATCCCGCCGGGTAAGCGCCAAAAATACGGCTGTGACTGCGCAAAAGGAAAGCAAACGTCCGGTACGCACGCTAACCGTCTTCAGCCCGCGCGGCGGCGCAGGCACCACCACGGTGGCGATGAACACCGCCCTGGCGCTGCTGGAAGAGACCGGAAAGCGGGTGCTGCTGTTCGAAGGCAAATTGTTCTTCGGGCACCTGGGCGTCATGATGAACATCCGCACCCAGAATTCGCTGGCGGAACTGATTCCGCATGCCAACAATATGGATGAAGGTCTGGTACGCGATGTGGTTACCCGCCATGCTTCCGGGTTGGATGTGCTCCTGGCGCCAGGAAATATCCAGGTTTCGCAGGGAATCCGCCCGGATGACCTGTATAACGTCTTCGTGGGAGTGCAGAATTTTTACGACTACGTCATCATTGACGGCGGCAATGCTCTCACCGAAAACTCGGTCACCCTGATGGACGCCTGTGACCGGATCATGCTGGTAGCCAATCCGGATATGGCTTCCCTGCGGGACACCTCCCAGTTTATCCAGATCGCCCGTACGCTGGCCTATCCCAATGAAAAGATGTTGATTCTGCTCAACCGGGTCGGAATCCCCGGGGGATTGCGCTTGAAGGATGTGGAAACTGCCTTGCATCATTTGATCTTCGCCCATATTCCGGACGATGGACCGAACGCCTTGCGCAGCATTAACCGCGGCGTGCCCATTCACCTGAAATACGCCCGCAATCCGATCACCAAAGCCGTCCGAAATCTGGCGAAATCCATCACCCAGTTGAGCACCGTCGAGCCAGAGAGCTTCAACGCATCACCGGCAGTGGACCGCATTCACCAGGAAGCTTTGTTGGCATCTTCACGCCTGGGCTGATCATCCGGTAACACCACAGGGAGTTTCGTGTGTCTACCTTCCTCTTGATTCTTGTCATGTTGGGGGCGGCCATCGTATTGGCTGGCGGAGTGGCGATCATCGGTCTGGTGAGCGTCATTCAGGGCTCCAACGCGGTTACGGAGCGCCTGGAAATTTATGCCAATATTCCCGAGATTGCTCAGGCAAGCGATGGAGATACCCGCAAAACGAAGTTAATCCGCTACCGGTTACGCCTGAATAATTTGCTGGCCGGGCTGGCCTCCGAAAAATTGAACCTGGATCTCGCCAGCGCCAACTGGCCGATTACGGAAAGCGAATTTATTCTGATTCGCGTCTGGGCGGCAATTGCCGGCTTTTTTGTCGGCTGGCTGGTGTTTAACTCCTGGATTGCCGGTTTAGGCATCACCCTGATCGCGTATTTGATCCCGGGATTTTTATTGACCCGTGCGATTCATAAACGCCGCTCCGATTTTCAACGCCAGTTGGTGGACGTGCTGGTGCTGGTGCATGGCGCGGTCAGCGCCGGATACAGCCTGTTGCAATCGCTGGATGTGGTCGTCCAGGAAATGCGTTCCCCGGCTTCGGAGGAATTTCGCAAGGTGCGTCGAGAAATCGGGCTGGGGTTGCCGATGAGCCAGGCCTTGTATAACCTGCATACCCGGATGCAAAGCGATGATTTATACCTGGTGGTTACGGCAATCAACATTAACAGCCAGGTTGGCGGCAGCCTGACCACCATGCTGGCCGCGGTGACCAATACCATCCGCGAGCGGGTACGCCTGTTTGGCGAGATCCGTGCGGTGACTGCCATGCAGCGTTATTCCAGTTATATCCTCACCCTGATGCCGGTGTTCATGGTGGGTGTGCTCTTTGTGTTGAGCCCCGGTTATATGCAGAAACTGTTCAAGCCCGGGGTTACCTTATGTTTTCCCATCGGGGCAGGTATTTTCATTCTGCTGGGGAATATCCTTGTCCAGCGCCTGACCAAGATAGATGTATGATTTCCCTTGCGCATCCGGGAGTTAACTGAATTATGGAGATAATGAATACATTAATCACCGGTCTGGGGCTACTGATCCTGGGAGCAGGTTTTATTATCGTCAGTTTACGCTGGTTTAACAGTGATGATGTCTCCCAGCGGATCGAAAACTTCGTCGCCGATTCCGAAGGCGCCTCCGCTGACTGGCGGGCGCGGAAAATGGTCGAGCGCAGAGAATTTACCGGATCCTTCGCCAGCCGCACCCTGATTCCATTTTTCCGGCGGCTGATCCAGTTTCTCGGTCGGCTGACACCGATGGGCACCATCGAGGGCATCGGGAAGCAACTGGTCATCGCCGGTCACCCATACGGGTTGGGACCCCGGGAATTCTATGGGATTCGGGTGTTGCTCACTTTACTGGGGTTTGTCCTGGCTTATATCGTCGTCATCCGCCGAGGATTTTCCACGATCAATCTGCTGCTGGCGCTCGGGGTTTTTCTGCTCTGCGTATTATTGCCCGTACTGTGGTTGAGAACGCGCGTGTCTCGCCGGCAAAAATTGATTCAACGCCAGTTGCCGGATGCGCTGGATATGTTAAGCGTCTGCGCTACAGCCGGTCTGGGCTTCGACCAATCCTTACAACGGGTGAGCGAATTCTGGAAATCGGAGCTGAGCACCGAGCTGGCCCGCACCATCTCGGAAATGGAAATGGGGCTTTCGCGGGCGGAAGCATTGCGCAATCTCTCCAACCGCCTGGACGTATCCGAATTGAGCAGTTTCGTGACCCTGATTCTCCAGGCAGACCAGCTCGGAATGAGCATTGCCGATACTTTGCAGGCCCAGGCCGAACAAATGCGAGTTGAACGTCATTTTCGGGCAGAAGAACAGGCGCGGAAAATCCCGATTAAAATGCTGATTCCCATGGCATTTTTAATCTTTCCCGCGATTCTGGCAGTGATTCTGGGCCCTGCGATCCCAGATTTGATTGGATTTTTCGTCGATTTTGGCGGATAAAGCCAGGGCGAAACCAGAAAAGTATCTCGGACAATTGGAGTCACAATGGATGCAGAATATACCCATTACGCTGATCACCCTCTATACCACCAGGCATTGGAGAGTTTCCAGCGGGGAAATTATCGAGAGGGACAGACAAACCTGGACGAGTTGCTGAAACTTTTTCCGCTGGTTCCGGAACTACGCAACCTCAACCAGGATATGGAATTACGCGCCAGGATCGATATAGACGAGATCGAAGACATCGAAAACTGGCGAAAAGCCCGGTTGACCAACCTGTCAATCCGCCTGGGCACTTTTCTGGTGATCTTACTGCTGGTGATCTTCAGCGTGCGCACCTACTCAGGGTGGATTCGGGGACAGATGGTTAACGCGCAGCGCAGCATCGAAGTGCAGGCCGAGCAGCTCGAACTGGGCGTCAAATTTAACAACGCCCGGAGTCTGCTGGCAGCCAACCGTCCGGAAGATGCGAAAGCGCTGATCGACCAGATCGCGGCGGTAAACCCGGATTATCCCAACCTGGCAGAACTCGAAACGCAGGTGAATGCCCTGCTCAATATCGACCATGATTATAACCAGGCGCAAAAGATGATTGAGCAGGGGCTGGAGGCGGAAGCGCTCAGCGCTCTGCGGGCCATTGAAGGCGTCTACCCAGGTTACAAAGACGTGCCTCAATTGATCGAAGACCTGGAAAGAAATTCCTTCCTTACCGAGCTGTTCACCGACGGCAATTTTGCCTACCAGAGGAAGGATTGGGAAGCCGCGATTGCAGCCTACGGGCAAATTCGCTCTATCGACCCGAACTACAATGCCGCGGACGTGGAACAACGCCTGTTCGAAAGTTATATCAATGCCGGCGAGGCACTCCTGACCAATGAGAATAGCACCATCGAAGATTTCGACCGGGCTAACAATTATTTCCGTTCGGCGCTCGCCCTCCGCCCGCAGGATTTTCAGGCATTGGAGAAACAATCCGAGGCCCAGAAGAAATTCGCCGATTTACAAATCGCGGAATACATCGAGACCGCCAGCGCCCTCCTGCGAGAGAATGGCGACTCCCTGGTGATCCTGGCGAATGCCGAAAACCTCTTCCAGGAAGCCTTACGGCTGCGACCGACGGACGAAGGGCTTCGCCAACAGGTTGAACTGGCCCGGTTGTATTTGAATGCCATTCAGGAATTCGAAAAGAGCAATTGGAACCTGGTGATTGGCACGCTTGAAACGGTTGTCCAGCAGGAGCCGGATTACGCCGACGGGACTGCCCGGCAGGCGCTTTATGAAGCCTATATTGGCCGCGGCGACCAATGGCTGGCAGTGGGCGATTTTGTCTCTGCGCTGACAGATTATCAAAATGCCGCGGTGATCGCCCAATCACAGACCGAGTCGATCATCATGTTATTGGAAGCCCAGATTAAGATTGCCAATGTGCGCGGCCTGTTGGGCGAGTACGAAGAAGCGGTCCGCCTGTATCAGGCGGTGGTCAACCAGCTTGAATTGGATTTGAGCGACAGGCTCAACAACCCGACCCTGAGCCAGCAGTTATCCTACGCCGACAGCCTGGCGTCTGGCAGAAATTTCCGGGCAGCCTACCAGCGCTATAGCGCCATCATGGAAAATCCGGCCGATTTATTCGAGCTGGTGGAATATGAAGTCCAGGAAGGGGATTATATCGCCAGCATCGCCAACCGGTTCAATACCACGATCGAAGCCATCGCCAATGCCAACCGCATTGACAATCCCAACAAGCTGCTATCCGGTCAACGCCTGGTGATTCCCAGTGTAAATCAAACGCCTCCGACCTCGGAGGCCACCCCGACTCCTCAGCCCTGACAGTAGAAGGGAGCTGTTATGTTCAATAATCGACCAGCCATGTCCAACCGGCGAAGACCGGATCAAACTGGCCCATTAGCTCCGAATGCGATTCCGGTCAATGGCGCAAACGGGCTTTCCAACGAGGCTTATCAGATACGCGATCGCGTCCAGCGTAAATTAATCGCCGAAACGGATGGAGATGTTACTACTACACACCTGCCGCAAATGCGCCAGATGATCGAGACTCTGTTCAATCAGGTTCTGGCGGAAGAGAATCTGTTATATACACGTGCGACCCGCCAGCAACTGCTCGAATGGGTAATCGCCGATATTATTGGTTACGGTCCCCTGGAGCCGCTGCTCGCGGATAACAGCATTACCGAAGTAATGGTTAATGGACCTTATCAGGTGTACGTGGAACGTCACGGTAAAAACGAGAAATCCAATGTGACCTTCGAAAATGACGCCCACCTGATGCGTATTATCGACCGGATTGTATCTCCTATCGGCCGCCGTGTGGACGAATCGTCCCCGATGGTGGATGCGCGTTTGCCAAACGGATACCGGGTTAATGCCACGATTCCGCCTCTTTCTCTCGACGGGCCGCTGCTGACCATCCGGAAATTTGCCACCACGCCCTACACCGCCCAGGACCTGATTGCCAATGGCACGCTCAGTCCCGATCTGGTCAGTTTCCTGAAGGCCTGCGTGGAGGCGCGTACCAATATCATTATTTCGGGCGGTACCGGCACAGGTAAAACCACCCTGCTGAATGTAATCTCGGCTTTTATTCCCACCTGGGAACGGGTGGTGACCATTGAGGACACCGCCGAATTGCAACTCAAGCAGGAA
>JAGUYX010000228.1 GCA_020061145.1 Anaerolineales bacterium
AGCCAAATCGATTGGCGCGTTCAGGCCGGTAGCGCCTTACCGGTTCAGGCGTCGAATTTCTGGCGCAGGCGGGCGCGCTTACCGGTGCGATCGCGCAGGAAATACAGTTTTGAGCGCCGAACATGAGAGTGGCGTTGAACCTCCACTTTTTCGATGCGCGGAGAACGGGCCAGAAAGGTGCGCTCAACCCCAATACCGTTACTGGCGACGCGGCGCACGGTGAAGCTGGCGCTGTTGCCGCCGCGGCGAACGCGAATCACGGTGCCTTTAAATTCCTGGATCCGTTCGTTGGCGCCTTCTTTAATGCGCAGGTAAACGTTCACCAGGTCGCCGGGGCGCAGCTGGGGGACGTTTTCATTATCCGGTGCTTCGACAGCTTGAATCAATGGATCACTCATCTCACACTTACCTTTACTTCATCACCGGGGGCGGTGGAGTCGGTTATTTCAGGTTTGCCCTTCCAGACGGCGTCCGGGGCGAAACAGCGTGGTATTTTACCACGCCCATGCGGGATTGCAAAGGGAACTTTGAAAATCTGTCGCAACCGGCCTCAGGCAGGATCTTCCGGTTGACATGCCTATCCCCAACCATTAGAATGAGCACAACATGGACTTCCTCAAAGATTTAAATAACCAACAAAAACAGGCGGTAACTGCCGGCACAGGCCCGGTACTGGTGCTGGCGGGTCCGGGATCCGGTAAAACACGCGTCCTCACGCAGCGTATCGCCTATCTGATCGCCCGGCAGGGTGTGCGTCCTTTCAACATTCTGGCTGTCACCTTTACCAATAAAGCCGCAAAAGAAATGGAAGAGCGGGTAACTGACTTGCTGAGTGGACAGACAAATGGCCTGACCCTGGGCACATTTCATGGGATCTGCGCGCGTATCTTGCGCCGGGAAGCGGATCACCTGCCGGTAACTTCCAGCTATGTGATTTTCGACGCCGATGACCAGGTCAGCCTGGTGAAACAGGCCTTAAAGGACCTGAATCTGGATGACAAGATTCACCGCCCGCTCAGCGTACACGCGACCATATCAAACGCAAAAAACGATCTGCTCGGCCCTGAAGATTTCCCGCCAAATACCTATCGCGACGAAGTCATCCGCCGGGTTTACCAGCGCTACCAGGAATTATTGCTGCTCTCCAATGGCGTAGATTTCGATGACCTGCTCTTATACACAGCCCGCCTGTTCGATGAGAACGAAGAGGTGCGCAAGCGATACGCCCGGCGTTACGAACACGTCCTGGTGGACGAGTTTCAGGACACCAACCTGGCGCAATATGCCCTGGTAAAGCACCTGGCATCCTTTCACCACAATATTTTTGTCGTGGGCGACGCCGATCAATCCATCTATCGCTGGCGCGGCGCCGATTATCGTAATGTGCTGCGCTTTGAAGAAGATTATCCGGATGCCCAGTTAATCCTGCTGGAGCAAAATTACCGCTCCACCCAGAACATCCTGGATATCGCCACGGCAGTGATCGAGCGAAATCCCTATCGCACCCCCAAACGCCTGTTCACCGAACGCGGCGCAGGTACAAAGGCAACCCTCTACGAAGCTGCCAGCGACCAGGAGGAAGCGCAGTACGTGGTAGAGCAGATTGCGACGTTTGTAGTTAAAAAGCAAGCCGAGCCCGGCGATTTTGCCATCATGTATCGCACCAATGCCCAGTCGCGCCTGCTGGAGGAAGCCTTTCTGCGGGCTAACCTGCCATACAAAATCGTGGGGGCGCAACGCTTCTATGGGCGTCGGGAAATCAAGGACATGATTGCCTTCCTGCGCCTGGTGCACAACCCGCGCGATGAAGTCAGCCTGTTCCGGGTGATCAACCTGCCGCCGCGCGGTATCGGCGCGAAAACCATCCAGAATTTACGCACCCGGGCGCAACAATTGGGTATCTCTGCCGGTGAGTTGTTGTTGCAATTAACCCAGGACGTGGACTCCCCGACTGAAGAGGCGCTCGGAGGGCGCGCATTAAACGTGTTGATAGGTTTCGCCCACCTGTTACACACCTGGCGGTCGGCTGCCGAGACGGAAACGCCCCTGGCGTTGCTGGACCGGATCATCGCCGAGACGGGTTACCGCGATTTGATCGACGACAGCAGCGATGAAGGCCGCGATCGCTGGGAAAACGTGCTGGAGTTCCGCCGACTGGCGACCGAACGCCAGGATCGACCACTGGCAACCTTTCTGGAAGAAATCGCCCTGGTTTCCGACCAGGATACACTGGATAAAACCAGCAATGCCCCCACTTTGCTAACCCTGCATGCCGCCAAGGGGCTGGAATTCCCCAACGTGTTCATCACCGGTTTGAATGAAGGGGTATTGCCCCATGCGCGTTCCCTGGAAGATCCCGAAGAAATGATGGAAGAACGCCGCCTGTTTTATGTGGGCATCACTCGAGCTAAAGATCGTCTTTTTTTGCTGTATTCGCAAACCCGCAACACTTATGGTTATCCGGATTACGTCGAACCGTCCCGCTTTTTGGATGACATTCCCATGGAATTAATGAATGATGAACGCCCGCAAGAAACAAGCTATGGTGATGTGTACCTGCCCCGCCGGGCTCCAGCACCGCAGAGCACACGCTGGGAAGAGATCTCCACAAGATCTGCGCCGGCACTGCAACCGGAATATGCCGCCGGAATGCGCGTACACCATGCTGCCTGGGGAGAAGGGCTGGTGCTGAACTCAAAAATACAGGATAATGATGAAATTCTGGATATTTTTTTTGAAGAAGTGGGTTTAAAGCGGGTCGTGGCTTCCCTGGCCAAACTCCAGGTGATGGGTAAATAAACCATTGGACCTGATGTTGGGCAAATGGCTCGCCCACCCCTGCACGGAACAACAGCATGCCCATACTCGATCGTGATGCCCTGGAATTTATCAGCCGCAGCGCCGACCAGACCCGGCGGGTAGGAATTCGCCTGGGTGCTTTGTTACAGCCCGGCGATGTGATCCACCTGATTGGAGACCTGGGCGCCGGCAAAACTACCTTTGTTCAGGGGATGACCCGGGGTTGGGGCTCCGTGGACAGCGCCACCAGCCCGACATTTGTGCTGGTGAATGTTTACCAGCGCGCGGGCGGGCAACGCCTTTATCACCTGGATGCATACCGTCTTTCCGGAACAGCAGAAGCGATCGACCTCGATCTGGATCTCTATCTGGAAAACGGACCGCTGGTGGTCGAGTGGGCGGAGCGCGTGCGCCGGGCATTACCGGACGAATATCTCCAGGTGCGGTTTAATTACGTGGATACCAACCAGCGCGATTTAATGTTCACTGCCCATGGCGCACGTTATCAGAAGATGATCGACGATTTACGCCAGCTGGTTTACGGAGTGCATGGATGATCCTGGCTATTGATACCTCCTCGCGATATATCGGCCTGGCGCTGTATGACGGCGCCCGGGTAATCCATGAAACCGTGTGGATCAGTCAGAATTACCATACCATGCAGTTGGCGCCGGCAGTCGAGGCAGCCTTGAAGCAGGCCGGTTTCCAGTATGGTGATCTGAAATGCGTGGCTATCGCTCAAGGTCCCGGCTCCTTTACCGGGTTACGGATTGGCATGGCGCTGGCTAAAGGCCTGGCGCTGGCTCTGCATCTGCCCATCATCGGCATTCCCAGCCTGGATGTGCTCGCCAATGCACAACCGGTGAAGGCCCCCGTGATGGCGGCAGTGCTGCAAGCCGGGCGCGGGCGGCTGGCTGTGGGCTGGTACCGGGCCGAAAAGGAACGCTGGATAACCAACGGTCCAGGGGAAGTGCTCACGGCAGAAGCGTTGAGTGATAAAATCAGCACGCCGACCTGGGTATGTGGCGAGCTGAGCGAAGACGAACGTAAGATCCTGCGCCGTAACCGCCGGCATGCTTTGCTGGCCACCCCGAGTTGGTCTGTACGGCGCCCGGCATTCCTGGCAGAGTTAGCCTGGAAACGCTGGCAGGCGGAAGATTTCGATGAACCGGCAAGCCTATCGCCGATTTACCTGCATTACGGCGATCCGATTGCCTCCTGAATATTCATGCGCCCGTTTGACCCCACCCAAACCCTGATCATCCGCCCGATGAGCCTGACAGATTTACCGCAGGTGCAGAGCATCGACCGGGAATCTTTCAGCCTGCCCTGGCCGGAAAGCGCCTTCCGGTACGAAATTCAGGATAATCAGAATTCCATCTGCCGGGTGGCTGAGCGTCAAACGTCGGAAGAGGCCAGCCAGATCGTGGGCATGATCGTGGTCTGGTTGATTGTGGACGAGGCGCATATTGCCACATTGGCCACCCACCCGGATTTTCGCCAACAAGGGATTGCCCGCAAATTGCTGGCTGATACCCTGTTAGAATGTATCCAATCCGGCGCGCGCAGCGCGACATTGGAAGTGCGTGCACACAATGAAACCGCCCAGGCGCTCTACCAGCAATTTGGGTTTGTCCCGGTCGGTCGCAGGCCGCGGTATTACCAGGATAACCAGGAAGACGCTCTGTTGATGACGGCTCAACCATTGGATGAAGCCTACCGCAAAAAACTGCTGCATATCAGCCGGACGGGTAAGATATGAAGCAGCCGGAATACAGGCTGGAGGTAACCGCATGAAGCCGCAAGAAACGCTCGATCAGGTGGCTGCAGAAGTATCGGTGTGTACCCTTTGCCCTCTCCACCATTCGCGCAAAAATGCGGTGCCTGGAGCCGGTCCGGCTAATGCCAAAATTATGTTCATTGGCGAGGGGCCTGGCTTTCATGAAAACGAACAGGGGTTGCCTTTTGTCGGTGCAGCCGGGAAGTTTTTGGATGAATTGCTGGCGAGTATTGGCCTTACCCGGGCAGAAGTGTTTATCACCAACGTGGTCAAGTGCCGGCCGCCTGGCAACCGGGACCCGGAACCCCAGGAATTGGAAGCCTGCGATCCGTACCTGGAGCGCCAGATTCAGGCAATTAATCCGGCAGTGATCGTCACCCTGGGACGGTTTTCGATGGGAAAGTTTATGCCAAACGCAAAAATCAGCCAGGTTCACGGTCAGCCGCGCCAGGTGAATGGTCGCCTGGTGGTGCCTATGTTTCATCCGGCAGCCGCTCTGCACCAGGCTTCTCTCAAACCCGTGGTGCAGGCAGATTTTGCTCGATTGCCCGGGCTGATCGCCCAGGCAGAAACTACCTCTCCCCCTCCGGAGGAAGAAAAGGATGATTCAACGCCTCAGCAATTATCCTTTTTTTAAACGCTGAAAATCCACAGGTATTCCGGTTGAATCCTGATTTATTTTCCGGGAAAAACCCGGCCAATCAACGAGGTATGCATGGTCACACATACGACTTTAGATGTGAAAGAACAACTGATAACCAAACTGGAAAATCGAACGGCGCGTATCGCCATTTTGGGCATGGGTTACGTAGGGCTGCCCCTGGCAACCGTGTTTGCCGAAACCGGCTTTGAAGTGATCGGTATCGATCCCCACCTGGCCAAGGTGGAAGCCCTAAATCGAGGCGAAAGTTACATCAAAGATGTATCCACCGAACAGGTGAAACGCCTGGTGGACGCAAAAAAATTGTCTGCCACGGCCGATTTTGCCGCCATTCGCCAGGCAGATGCCGTCAGCATCTGCGTCCCCACTCCGCTGCGTAAAACCGGGGATCCAGATCTCTCTTTCATTCTCTCCGCGGCAGATGAGCTGGCGAAATACATCCATCCAGGTATGGTTGTCGTCCTGGAATCCACTACTTATCCCGGTACCACCCGGGAATTATTGCTGCCCAAGCTGACCGAAAACACCGGGCTGGAGATCGGCGAGAACTTCTTCCTGGCTTTTTCTCCGGAGCGGGTGGATCCCGGTCGCCAGGACTGGACTACCATCAACACGCCCAAGGTCATCGGCGGTATCACGCCTGCCTGCACCGAGGTATCCGCAACCTGGTATGGGCAGGCGCTGGAGCGTGTGGTGCCAGTTTCTTCCACGGAAGTGGCTGAAATGACGAAATTACTGGAAAACACCTTTCGCATGATCAATATCGGCATGGTCAACGAAATGGCGATCATGTGTGACCGGCTGGGTATAGACGTCTGGGAGGTGATTGAAGCGGCGGGCACCAAACCATTTGGTTTCATGAAATTTACCCCGGGTCCCGGGCTGGGCGGGCACTGCATCCCGATTGACCCGTTGTACTTATCCTGGAAATTACGTTCCTTAAATTACACCGCCCGGTTTATCGAACTGGCTTCCGAGATCAACACCGGCATGCCGCGTTACGTGATCAGCAAGGTACAGGATGCGCTCAACGAGCATCAAAAAGCGCTGAAAGGCAGCCAGGTGCTGGTTCTGGGCGCAGCTTATAAACCGGATATCGATGACCTGCGTGAATCCCCGGCACTGGATGTGATTGGCTTGCTGCACCAGAAAGGCGCCCGGGTAACTTACCATGACCCGTACATTCCGCATCTGGATGACGACGGGGTGGAAATGACCAGTGTCCCCGATCTATTCCAGGCGATCCGCCAGGCAGATTGTGTGGTGATTATCACCAACCATTCCAGCTATGACTACGCAGCCATACTGGAGCAGGCGCAATTAATCGTCGATACACGTAACGCCTTGGGCGTGGAGGGGAAAAACCATTCCAAAGTCTTCCGCCTGTAAACCCTGCCGGATAGCCCCACGCCCGAACGCTGGAACCGAGAACTGAACATGGCAAATTATCTGGTTACGGGAGCAGCCGGGTTTATCGCTGCCCGGGTGAGCGAAATGCTGCTGGAGGCCGGGCATACCGTGGTCGGTGTGGATAATCTCAACCCGGCCTATGATGTACGCATGAAGGAATACCGGCTGCGCAACTTGCAGCGTTATCCCGCTTTTAGCTTTCACCGCCTGGACATCTCAGATAAGCGCCTGCTGGAGCAGATAGGCGCTTTATCCATGGATTTTACTGCGGTGATCAATCTGGCGGCGCGTGCAGGGGTACGCGCCAGCCTGGAAGATCCCTGGGTGTACCTGGAAACCAATATGACCGGCACGCTAAACCTGCTGGAATATTGCCGCCGCACAGGAATCCATAAATTCATTCTGGCGTCAACCTCCAGCATTTATGGTAATGATGCCCCTCTGCCCACGCCTGAATCCGCTGATTCCGACCGCCCATTGCAGCCTTATGCAGCCACCAAAAAAGGCGCCGAAGCCCTGTGCCATGCATATCATTATCTATTCAACATCGATGTTTCTATTGTGCGGTATTTTACGGTGTACGGCCCTGCCGGGCGACCGGACATGGTGATGTTCCGCTTCGCCCAGTGGATCAGCGAAGGGTTGCCGGTACGGATTAATGGCGACGGGGAGCAGTCGCGCGGG